>NZ_JBEZJQ010000022.1:16942-151218 GCF_040653135.1 Actinomadura sp. NPDC048021 | reverse complement strand
GGGGGCGCGCGCGGGCCCCCCTCGGTGCTGACCCCGCTACTTGTGCGGCCCGCGGGGCGGCGGCCCGGGGGGGGGGGGGGGCGGGCCCGCGTGCCCGCCCCGGCCCCCGGCCCCCCCCGCGCGGCGGCCCCCCCCCCACAATCGGGGTAACCGGCGCAGACCGAACAACGCCGCCCCCCCCACCGGGCCCGCGCCCCCCCCCGCCGCCCCCACCGGCCCAAAAAACACAATAAATACAGCAGGCACCTCTCCGGATGAGGTGCCTGCTGTGCGGGGTACGGACGAACCGGGCCTCGCGGTCCGGGTCAAGGCTTCGCCCGTTTCCCGTGTCAAGGAGGGGTGTCAGGCGCGGGCGATCACTTCCGTTTCTGGCTCGGGGACGGGACGGGACGGCCGGAGCCGGCGCGGGGTCATGCCAAGGGCGGCGATCGCTGCGATCGCCATGAACGCGCCGACCATCAGCCAGGCGTGGACGTAGGCGGTGTGGGCGTCCGGGTAGCCGTGGGGGGTGCCGAGGACGGCGACGGCGAGGCTCACGCCGAGCACCGCGCCGATCTGCCGGCTCATGTTCACCACGGCGCTGCCCGTCGCGTAGCGGTGGGGCGGCAGCTCGACGGCGGCGGCGGACAGGATGGTGGGCAGGGCGAGCCCGACCCCCGTCCCGCCGACGAGCCAGCCCGGCAGCATCTCGGCGGCGTAGGCCGGCGCCGGGCCCAGGCTCATCGCGATCAGGACGACGCCGAACGCGCACAGCGTGCACCCGACCGCGGTGATCAGCCCGACCGGGACGCGCGCGGAGAGGCGTCCGGCGACGAGCGCCATCACGGGGACCATCAGGGGGCCGGGCGCGACGGCGAGCCCGGTGCGGATCGGCGAGTAGTGCCAGACCTGCTGCATCCACAGCACGCCGAGCAGCAGGTTGGCGGCGAACGCGACGGTGAACAGCAGGACCGCGGCGTTGGACCAGAGGAACGTGCGGACGGCCAGCAGCGCGGGCTCGATCACCGGCGCGGGGTGGCGCAGGGAGCGCAGCCAGAACCAGGCGAGGCCGAGCAGCGCGGCGGCGGCCACGAGGACCGTCCGCTCCCCCGGCCAGTCGTTGATCTTCACGACGCCGAGCGCCAGCAGCGCGATCGCGGCGGTCGCGACGGCGGTCCCGAGCAGGTCGGGGACGCGGGCCGTCACGCCTTCGCGCGAGTCGGGGACGAGCCGGGCGGCGAGCAGCACCGCCGCGATCCCGATGGGGACGTTGACCTCGAACACCCAGCGCCAGGAGGCGTCCACGAGGACGCCGCCGACCGCCGGCCCGGCCGCGGCGGCGATCGCCGAGGCCGCCGACCAGATCCGCACCGCGCCGCCGCGCCGCTCCGCCGGGAACGCCGACAGCAGCAGCCCGAGGCTGGTGGGGATGAGCGCCGCGGCGCCCGCGGCCTGCACGACGCGGAAGGCGACGAGCCACCACAGCGACGGGGCGGCGGCGCAGGCCTGGGAGGCGAGGGTGAAGACGGTCAGGCCGAGCAGGAGGCCGGCCTTGCGGCCGTAGCGGTCGGCGAGCCGGCCGAGCGGCACCAGCAGGGCGGCGAACACGATCGCGTATCCGTTGAGCACCCATGACAGGTCGGCCATCGACTCCCCGGCGAAGTCGCGGCCGATGTCGGTGAACGCCACGTTGACGATGAACAGGTCGAGGCCCGCCATGAAGGAGGCGACGGAGAGCACCGCGAGCACCGGTCCCCTGCGGACCCGGCCCGCGCCGCGCACCTGACTTTGTTCCACCATAGTCAGGGAGGCTAGCGAGCCCCCTGACTTTGGTCAAGCAAAGTCAGCAGGTTTATAGTGGAAGGGTGACAATCTCACTGGAAGGGCACTTCGCCGACCGCGACGCCTGGTCGATGCAGAACTGCCCGGTCGCGAGGACGCTCGCCGCGCTCGGCCCGCCGTCGGCGGTGCTGGTGCTCAGCGAGGCCTTCTTCGGGACGAACCGATTCGGCGACTTCGTGCGCAACCTCGGCATGACCGAGTCGGCCGTCACCGCGCGGCTGCGCCACCTCGTCGACGCCGGCCTGCTCACCAGGGAGCCCTACCAGGAGCCGGGGCAGCGCACGCGGTACGAGTACCACCTGACGAAGATGGGCCTGGACCTCGCGCCGACCCTCGTCAGCCTCATGGAGTGGGGCGAGACCTACCTTCCCCACGAGGAGGGCCGCCAGGTCATGCTGACGCACGCCCGCTGCGGCGAGCGCGTGACGGCGCAGGTCAGGTGCGCGGACGGCCACGACGTCGCGGTGGACGAGATCGTCATGGGGCCGCCGAGCGCGGCGGACGAGGACCAGGGGGACGGCGGGGGCGAGCCCGGCGGATCCGGGGGGTGACGCGCGGCCGCGCGGCGGTCACGCGTGCCGGGTGCCGCCCGCGAGCCGCAGCGCGTGCTCGACCAGCGAGACGAGCACCTCCTTCGCCGACCCCGTCCGGCGCGCGTCGCACAGCAGGACGGGCACGTGGGGGTCGATGTCCAGGGCCGTCCGGATCTCGGGCGCCTCGTAGCGGTCGGCGTCGTCGAAGCAGTTGACGGCGACGACGAACGGCGTGCCCTTGCGCTCGAAGTAGTCGATCGAGGCGAAGCTCGCCATGAGCCGCCGCGTGTCGGCGAGCACGACCGCGCCGAGCGCGCCGCGCGACAGCTCGTTCCACATGAACCAGAACCGCTCCTGGCCGGGCGTCCCGAACAGGTAGATGGCGACGCCGTCGCGCAGCGTGATGCGGCCGAAGTCCATCGCCACGGTCGTGGTGGTCTTGGCGGCCACGCCGTCGAGGTCGTCGACGCCGACGCTCACGTCGGTCAGCGCCTCCTCGGTGCGCAGCGGGCGGATCTCGCTGACGGCGCCGACCAGGGTCGTCTTCCCGACGCCGAACCCTCCGGCGACGAGGATCTTCAGCGCGACGCGCGGACCGTCCGCCCGGTCGTCGGGCTCGTCCGGTTCCGCGGTGGCGGGGGGCGGGGCGTCAGAGCGCGCGGAGTTCATCGAGCACCCTCCTGAGCAGGTTCGGGTCGTTGTGCGGCTGGAGCGCGGTCACCGGGCCGAACGGCCCGGACGGCGACGGCGCCGGGGACCATCGCTGGACTTCCAGGAGGCCGGAGTCGAGCAGGTCGCCGGCCAGCACCCGGATCACGCCGAAGGGCAGGTTCAGGTCCGAGGCGAGGTCGGCGAGGGCGTGCGGGCGCCGGCACAGCGCCAGCAGCCTGCGCTGCTGGCGCGAGAGCCGGCCGGGCTCGGGCGGCGGCCGCCCGGTCGCGACGAGGATCGCCACGATGTCGAGCGGCTCGCCGCTCGGCCGGGTGCGGCCGCGCGTCACCGCGTAGGGACGGACGATCGGCCCGGCGGCGGCGTCGAGCCACCGTTCCCTGCCGGGACCCCGGGGAGCGCCGGGCCCGTCACTGGGGTCCATGGCGGGTCACCGGTGTCCGGGCCCGGGCGCGCCCTGCCTGAGTCCGGTGGACAGCTGCCTGCCGACCCGCTTGACCAGCATCGTCATCTCGTAGGCGACGAGGCCGGCGTTGGCTCCGACCTCGCTGAGCAGCGCGAGGCAGCTGTTGGCCCCGGCCGGGACGACGAAGAACAGGCCCTTGTCCATCTCGACGAGCGTCTGCCGGATCTCGCCGGAGTCCAGTTGCGGGCGCGCCCCGACGGCGAGGCTGTGGAACCCGGCGGCGAGGGCCGCCAGGTACTCGGAGTCCTCGCGCCCGACGCCCCGCGACATGCCCATGACGAGCCCGTCCCGGGACAGCACGACCACCTTCCGGATCTGCGGGACCCGGTCGACCAGGTCGTCGAGGAGGAAGTTCAGCTCGGCGGCCGCTCCCTGATAGGTCATGATCTTCCTTCCATGCCGTCCGCGGGTCCTTCGGGCGCCTCGTCCTCGTCCCGGCCGCGCAGCCAGCCCGCCTGCAGCGACGCGAACAGGTCCCGGGACGCCTCCGCCGACCGTTCCTCCCAGGCGGCGATGGCGTCGCCGGTGGCGGGCTCTTCTCCGTACGGGCCGGTCTCCTCGTAGGAGCCGGTGTCTTCGTAGGCGCCGGCGTCGCGCAGCTGGGGCGCCAGGCTCCCGCCGCGCACCCGGCGCGGCAGCGGGGCGCGCCCGCCGCCGGCCGTCCCCGCGTCCCCGAACGGGGTTCCCCCGAACGAGGTCTCGCCGAACGACGCGGGCGCCGCGTACCGGCCGGCGCCTCCGCCGTAGGAACCGCCGCCGTAGGCGGGGCGGGGACCCGCGGCCTGGAACGGACGCGTGGCGTCGGTCGGCGGCGGACCGTGCGGCGGTGGGGTCCCGAACGACGTCGGGGTCTGGTCACCGTCGTCGAACCCCACCGCCACGTTCTGGTCCGGCTTCTCCTCGCTCTTCCACTGCGGGAAGGACACCGGCGTCTCTGGCGGCACCGCTTCACCGGCCGGCCCCGGGGCATGGGGCGCCCTGCCGTTGGGCACTGCGCTTTCGGGCACTGCGCTTCCGGGCACTGCCCTGTTGGGCGCCGTGTCGGTCGACGCCGCGTCCTCGGCGGGGGCGATGTCGTACACCGGCGCGTTGAGCGTCGCGGTGGACGACGGCGCCGGAGGCGTGGGCCATGCGCGCATCGACCCGTTCGCCGCCGCCGCGCCCCGCTGCTGGACGGGGCCCGCCTGGACGGCGCCGTCCTCGTCCTCGGGCTGGTCGGCGTCCACGATCAGCTGGCGCGGGATCAGCACGACGGCGCTGACGCCCCCGTACAGGGACGGCTGCAGCGCGACCTTGATGCCGTGCCGGCCGGCGAGCCGGCCGACGACGAACAGCCCGAGCCGGTCGGTGACGGCCAGGTCGAACTCGGGCGGCCGGGCCAGCCTCAGGTTCAGCGCGTCCAGCTCGGACTGGTCGAGCCCGATACCGCGGTCGATGATGTCGACGGCGAACCCGTTGGCGCCCATCTCGCCGCGGACGAGCACCTCGGTGGGCGCGGGCGAGAACACCGTGGCGTTCTCGATCAGCTCGGCGAGCAGGTGGATGATGTCGGCGACGGCCTCGCCGATCACCGCGGCCTGCCCGGACACCACGACGATCTCGACCCGCGTGTAGTCCTCGACCTCGGCGACCGCGGCGCGCAGCACGTCCTCGACGTGCACCGGCCGGCTCCAGCCCCGTCCCGGTGACGTCCCGGACAGGATGACCAGGCCCTCGGCGTGGCGGCGCATGCGGGTGGTGAGGTGGTCGAGGCGGAACAGGTCCTCCAGCACCTTCGGGTCGGAGGCGTCGCGCTCCATCTCGTCCAGCATCCGCAGCTGGCGGTGCAGCAGCGACTGGCTGCGCCACGCGACGTTGAGGAACACGCGGCTGATGCCCTGCCGCAGGTAGGACTCCCGCACGGCGGTCTCGATCGCGGTGTGCTGCACCTTGGTGAAGGCGTCGCCGACGCGCGCGACCTCCCGGGACCTGCCGATGACCAGCGGCGGCGCCTCGGCGTCCACGTCCACCTCCTCGCCGCGCCGCAGCCGGGCGACGACGCCGGGCAGCCGGTCCTCGGCGAGCTTGAGCGCGGCGCGCTGCAGCCCGCGCAGCTCCCGCGACAGGCTGCGCGCGGCCAGCAGCGACAGCACGATCGAGGCGACCACCGCGAGCAGTCCGAACCCGCCCGCCAGGACGAGCCGCATGATGATCCGCTCACCGATCGGCTTGGCCATCTCGTTGAGCGCGAGGCTCGCCTCGGTGACCTTCTGCGCCCACGCCTGGGACAGCAGCTGCGTGGTGGCCTGCCAGTCCGCGGCCTCGGGCGGCAGCCGGTCGCCGCGCGCGTTGACGATCGCGTCCTCGGCCGCCCGGTACCGCTGGAACTCCGGGGACGCCGCGAGCCTGGCGAGCGGCCCGCGGATCCGCTCGTTGAGGTCGGCGAGCCCGGCCTCGAACTCGCGCCGCCCCTCCGCGGCCCACTGGACGAACGCGGTGTGCTCGGCGGAGGTGAGCCGCCCGTTGCGCGCCATCGCCGCGGTGACGAGCGAGTCCTCCCGCAGCATGTAGGCGCGGGCGTTGCCGATGCCGATCAGCGCCCGGCCCTGGGTGAAGATGGCGACGTCGTTGACGGTCACCAGGCCGTCGAAGACCTTGATGACCTGGTCGAGCAGGACGCTGTAGGAGTTGATGACCTCCAGCGGCTGGACCCGGCCCGAGTCGACCCGGGCGCGCAGTTGCGGCAGCCGGTCCAGCGCCCTGACCGCGTCGGCGAGCCGCCGCTTGGTCGCCGGCTCGGCCGCGTCCCTCGCCTCGGGCGACAGCGCGGTCGAGCGGAACGCCTTGTCCACGGCGCTCACCCGGGCGCGCTGCCCGCCCAGCTTCTGCCGGTCCGCGGGGTCGCGCGTGCTGAGCGCGACGACGCTGAGCGAACGCTCCGCCTGGAGCTGGTTCACCAGGTAGATGCCGGGAAGGCCCACCTTCTCGTACGTCGTGGAGAAGTCGTACTTGTCGAACGCGTCGCCGAGCGTGATGTTCGCGGCGAACGCCCACAGGGTGATGAGGGACACCAGCGGGACCAGCAGCAGCGCCGTGATCCGCAGCCGGATGGGACGCCGGCGCCGGGGCCTTCTGCCGGACGCGTCGTCGCGGGGTGTCGTGCGGGACATCGAGATCACTACCTCTAGCCGGGGCCGGGCCGCGCCGCCGGCGTGTGCGCGCCGGGGCGGCCCGTGTGTCAGGGGTGCGGGGTCAGGGGCGGGCCTCGTCCAGGGCCGCGCGGGCGACCAGGCCGCGCAGCCGACTGGTGATCATCGCGACGGCCTGGGCGTGCCCGCGCAGGGCCTTGTCCCGCGCGGTGTACTGGCCGATGTCGGCGTGCATCGCGTGGTCGGACACGATCGTCTGCCACAGCAGCGGCCTTCCGTTCGCCGCGATGCCGAGGTCGATCACGGTGAACCAGGTCGAGACGACCACGACGACGGCGCCGACGCGGATGACGTCCTGCGCGAGCAGGCGTCCCCGCACGTCGAGCAGCAGCCGCTGGGCCTCCTCGGCCGTGGCGCGCCGCCCGTCCTCCCGGTAGTAGTCGGGGGGACGGCGGGGATCGGCGGGCCGCCGGCCGGCGGGCTCCCCCGCGGGCCGGTGGTCGCCGGGCCCCGGGTCGGCGGGCCTTCGGTCGACCGGCCCCCCGTCGGAGGGCCGCTGGTCGGCGGCCGGTTGCCCGAGGGGCGGCTGGTCGGAGGGCCGCTGTTCGGCGGGCCACCTGTCGGCGGGCCACTTGTCGGCGGGCATGGCGTCAGCAGGCATGGCATCTCCCATCGCCGTACCGGGGTGCGCGGGAGAGGCTCAGTGGCCGGGGTGCTCGTCCCGCGGCCAGGCGCGCACCTCGCACCAGACCGCCTTGCCGGAGGCGGTGTGGTCGGTGCCGTGCCCGTCGGCCATCACCGCGACGAGGAACCAGCCGCGCCCCGTCTCCTCCATGAGGTCGACCGGCCGCGCCGTCGGGACGGCGGCGCTCTGGTCGTGCACCTCGATGCGGAGCCGGGCGCCGGCGCGCAGCAGCCGCAGGCACAGCGCGCCCCCGGCGTCCGGCGCGTGCCGGACGGCGTTGGTGACGAGTTCGGACACCAGGACCTCGGCGTCGTCGGCGATGTGCCCGATGCCGGACGCGGTGCTGACGGACCTGCTGAAGCGCCGCGCCGCGGGCACGGACTCCCGCTCGGCGGGCAGCGTCAGCTCGCCGAGCAGGACCGCCGGCGGCTCGTCCAGGCCCCGCAGCCCGTTCGGCGCGGCGCCGTTCGGCGGCGCGACCGGCGACGCGGTCGTGGTCAGGTGGCTCGGGAGTGGGGTGCTAGGGAGTTCGATGGTGTGGTGGTCGCCCGACATCATGAACGCCTCCTTGACTAAGGCGTGCCGCCCGATTCCAGCCCTGCCGGGGTGCGAGGCTGAGGTGGGCGTGGGGGGGTTGTGCCGGTGCCGCCGCTGTCCGGGCAGGCGGTGGCACGGCGTGCGAGGGACGCGGCCGCCTCATGGCGGGCCGCTCCCCTCGGACCGGGTGCCCGCCCGGGCTCGCAGCAGCCGGGCGGTGCTGGTGAACCACGCGTAGTTCTCCTGCTCGAAGCGGCGTCCGCGCAGGCACGTGAGGTAGGGCCCGAGAGGGGACCCGGTGCGCAGGAAGGACTCCTCGTCCTGGTCGCCGCGCAGGTGCTTGAGGGTGCGTTCGAAGACCTCGACCTTGGCCGCCGAGGCCACCGCCCGGTCCTCCAGCTGCGCGATGACGGAGTCGGCGCAGATGTGGTCCACGGCCTGCACCATGACGAGCAGGTTCTCGCGGATGATCCCTGGCTTGGCGGGGGTCACGGCGAACCGTTCGAGCTCGTCGACGCCCGCCTGGGTGACGGTGTACACGCGCTTGTTGGGTCGATCGTGCTGGATGATCTGCCGCCCGCTGATCAGACCTTCCGTCTCCAACCTCGACAGCTCCGAGTAGAGCTGCTGCGGTACGGCGTGCCAGAAGTTGGAGACCGACAAATCGAAGATCTTTGCCAGCTGGTAACCGCTGTACTCGCCGTCGAGCAGCGCCGCCAGCACAGCGTGACGTAGCGCCATCGGCCTTCTCTCCCCGCCTTGACTCAGGGTGATGCCCGACGTTAGCAGACAACGACATGATTAGTCATCATGTTGACTAGGATTGGTCAGCGTCGATCGGTGCGGGCGCCTCGCGGAGGCCGGCGACGCCCGGTTCGAGGTCGGCCGCGAGTTCGGTGATCTTCCCGGTCAGGAACGCCTCGCGAGTCAGCCGGCGCTGCATCTTCCCGCTGGTCGTCCGCCTGACCGAGCCCCGCGCGGCCAGCACGACGCTGACGGCGGGCAGCTCGAACGTGCGGGCCACCCGCGCCCTGACGGCGGAGGCCACCTCCTCCAGGGGCGTCCCGGCGGCCGCGCGGGTGCTGATCTCCTGGACGACGACGACCTGCTCCCGGCTCGCGTCGACCGCCGCGCCCCCGCCGGGCCGGCCGCCCGGCGGGGCCGGGCCGAGGTCGGCGTCGAGGGCGGGGTCGATCGCGAAGGCGGCGCCGAGCAGGGCGGCCGGATGGGATGCGCGGGCTACCTCTTCGATGTCGTGCGCGTGGATGTTGCGGCCGTTGACGATGATCAGGTCCTTGATCCGCCCGGTGACGTAGAGCTCGCCGTCGGCGGTGAAGCCGAGATCGCCCGTCCGCAGGAAGGGGCCCTCGCCGGTGGACGTGCGGGCGCGGAAGGTCGCCTCGGTCTGCTCGGGGCTCCCCCAGTAGCCGCGGGCGACGCTGCCCCCGCGCACCCAGATCTCCCCCACGCGCCGCTCCGGCCGCTCGGCGCGGGTGTCGGGGTCGACGACGCGGACGTCCAGGGTGACGGGACGGCCGCTGCTGACGAGCCGCCTGGCGCCGCCGCGGGCGGGGCCCTCGCCGGGAAGGCCCGGCTCGTCCGCGGGGACGGCCTCGTTCCGCGCGAGGGCCCCGGCGTCGAAGTCGCGGACGACCGGGCCGCCGCCCAGGGGCGCGCCGGTGATGAGCAGGGTCGTCTCGGCCATCCCGTAGCACGGCATCCACATCGAGGGCCGGAACCCGACCGGGGCGAACCGCTCGGCCACCGCCTCCAGCGTCGCGGCCCGGACGGGCTCCGCGCCGTTCTTCACGACGGTCAGCGACGACAGGTCGAGGCCCTCCATCTGCCGGTCGGTGACGCGGCGCAGCGCCAGCTCGTACCCGAAGTTGGGCGCCACGGTGATCGTCCCCCGGTACCGGGTGATCAGCTCCAGCCACAGCACGGGCCGCTTGATGAACGTGATCGGCGAGGTGAACACGTACCGGCAGCCGAGGTAGAGCGGCTGGAGGAACTGACCGACCAGGCCCATGTCGTGGTAGTGCGGCACCCAGCCGACGCCGACGGTGGCGTCCGACCCCTCGATGCGGCGCTTGATCTCCTCGCCGTTGGCCAGCAGGTTGCCGTGGGTGACCATGACGCCCTTGGGCTCGCTGGTCGACCCGGAGGTGTACTGGAGGAAGGCGACCGTGTCCGGGCCGGACCGCTGTGGGGACCAGTCGCCGGCGTCGGTGTCCTTGCCCGCCTGGGTGTCCAGGCAGTGCACGCGCCCCTTCAGCCCGGCGGCCGACAGCCACGCGTCGAGGGTGTCGCGGTGGGCGGTGTCGGTGAGGATCAGCGCGACGTCGGCGTCCTCGATGATCCGGCGGGTGCGGCCGAAGCGGCCCGCGTCCAGGTCCGGGAGCGGGGCCGGGACGGCGATGACGCGCGCGTACAGGCAGCCGAGGAAGGCCGCCAGGAACTCCAGCCCCTCCGGATAGAGGAGCAGGACCGCCCGGTCCCGTAAGCCGCGCGCCTCCAGGCGGCAGCCGAGCGCGCGGGCCTTGCGGTCCAGGTCGGCGAAGCCGAGCACGTTCTCCCTGTACCGGCGCCCCGGCTCCTCGCTGATGAAGGTGAAGGAGCGGGCGTCGCCGTGCGTCCGGATGTTCTCCCGGACGTGCGACACGAAGTCTCTCGTCGTCTCCGGTGGCCCGGCCATGGTGTCAGCCGTCCTCGGGCGAGAGGAGCCGGGAGAGCGGGAGCGAGGACAGGGACAGCAGGGAGAACCAGCGCCGGTCGCCCTCGCCGCGGAACATCGCGTCCTCCAGCGGCGGGAGGAAGTCCTCGGACAGGACGGTGTCGGGCTGCGCCCGCTGGAGCAGCCGCTGCAGGCACAGGACGAGCCACTGGCCGTCCTCGAACGCCCCGCCGAACACCTCCCGGTTGTGGAGCCAGGTGAGCATGCACGACGTCATCGCGTGCAGCTCGCAGTACCGCCTGGCCCGCGTCAGCGCCGCGACGGAGGAGGTGTCGCCCTCGTTCGCGCGGATGCCCTCCTCGATCCTGGCGCGCAGGGCGCCGATGGCCGACAGCAGGTCCTTCAGCTCGGCCGCGACGCCGGGCGCGGCGTGCGCGTTCGCCGCCGCCAGCACCTCCTCGGAGATCTCCTCGAACCGCTGGCCGATCTCGTCGCGCCCCTCGTTGGTGAGCTGGAGCTGGCGGCCGTCGGGGTCCCAGGCGGGCGGCGTCCGCGTCCAGCCGAACAGGTCGGCGAGCAGCTCGTCCTCGCGGCCCGTCTCCGCCGGCGGGTCGATCAGGAAGGGCAGCTGGCCCGCGACGTTGGCGAGGTTCACGTGCGTGGTGCCCTCGAAGATGCTCGCGATCGCGTGGTCGCGCTGCAGCTTCTGGAACACCCCGTGCGCCACGCCCTCGCGCAGGTAGCCGCGCGCGGCGAGCACGGTCCCGATGCTGGCCACGACCTCCTCGCCGAGGACGGGCACGAAGTACTTCACGATCGAGGACCACAGGCTGAGCCGACCGGGCGCGACCGTCAGGCAGCGCGCCACCGGGATCGCCACGCACTCGGCGATCAGCAGGTCCAGGTGCGCCTTGACCAGATGGTCGCGGATCACCGGGATCCGGTAGATGTCCGATCCGTACAGGGTGCGCTGGCGCGCGTACTCCATCCCGATGCGCACCACCGCGTCCATCGTCCCGACCGACAGCGCCGCGATCGCGGTCCGGGTGATCTGCAGGGTCTTCAGCGTCTGGACGAGCCCGGAGCCGCGCCGCCCGATCACCCGCTCGGCGGGCAGCCGCGCCCCGGAGAACGCGACGCCGGACAGGTCGTGGCCGCGCAGCCCCACCGTCCGGACGGGAGGCAGCGTCGACCACGCCGCCGGGTCGAGTTCCCGCTTGTCGACCAGGATGAGGGAGAAGTCGCGCGGACCGGTCTTCGCATAGGTGGTGACGAACCGCCCGCGGGTGGCGTTGCCGACCGGCCACTTCACCCCGGTCAGCACCAGCTCGTCGCCCTGGATGTCGGCCTCCGACTCCGACGCCATCACGTCGCTGCCGTGGTCGGCCTCCGAGACGCCGAAGCAGGCCAGGTCCCCGCGCAGCACCCCGTCCGCCACCGTCCTGCGCTGCCACGCGTCGCCCCACAGCCACACCGGGTTGACCGCCAGCAACCCGGACCCGTACATGACCGCGACGGTGACGCTGCGGCGCGAGATGCCGCGGGTGACGAAGAACAGCTCCTCCAGCGTCGTCAGGCGCCCGCCCAGCCCGCTCGGCACCAGGTACTTCGGGAAGCCCCACGCCCGGACGGCGTCCACCGCGCCCGGGGGAAGCTCGTCGCGCTCCTCCGCCTCCACGATCGCCTTGTAGGAGAACGGCCCGGCCTCGTCGTCCATCGGGTCGCCGAGGTAGCCGTCCAGGTCGGCGGCGATCCGGTGCGCCGGCGCCAGCCGCTCGCCCGGGGGCCGTCCGGGCGCGGAGCCCCCCGAGGCGGGCCGCTCGGGCGCGGGGCTCTCGGACCCGGGGGTCGCCGCCGCGGGGTTCTCGGACGAGGGGTTCTCGGAATGGCCCGGGTGGACGGAACGCGCGGGGTGGACGGAGTTCTCGGCGTGGGCCCCGGTGGCGGAGTGAGCGGGGCGGGCAGGGTGCACGGGGTGTGCGGGGACCTTGCTATCCATTTTTCCTTCGACTCCCTTGTGTGGGTCGCGCCTTCGGGTTCGCGGGCCGCGACTCCTGTGCGGGTCGGCTCCCTATGGCTGCGCGGTGTCGCCGGACGGGCCCCCCGCGTCGTCGGCGCCGGTCGGATCCTCCATGCGCCTGCCGACCACCCGGGCGAGCGTCATCGCCGCGGGCAGCGGGCGGACCATGACGGTCAGGCTCGTGACCAGCCCGGTCTCGCCGAACCTGAGCAGGTCCAGCCCCTGGAGGTCCTTGCCCAGCACCCTGGCGCTGAAGACCAGGGCCTGCGCGGGCGGGCCCGCGCCGTTCGTCCCGCCCGAGGGGACGCCCACCAGCTCGTCGGTGTAGTGGAAGTCCTCGAAGACCTCCAGCAGGACGCCGAGCAGGGCGGCGACGGCGTCGCGCCCCAGGTAGGGCTTCACCATCACCGGGCTGCGGAACTCGATGCCGGGGTCCAGCGCATCGGTGATCGCGGCGAGGTCCTTGGCCTCCACCGCTGATCGGAACGTTCCGGGAACCGTCATCCGGCTGCTCCCTTTCGCTTGCCGTGTCGTCAGTCGGCCGTCCTCGGCGGGACGGCTCCGGCGGGGGGCGTGTCCTGTGGCGGGTCGCCGGGTTCGTCGGCGGGAGCGGCGGGTCCGGGGGCGGGAGCGGCGGCGACGGCGGCGCGGGCGAGGTCGCGCGCCCAGGCGCGGTAGCCCGCCGCCGACGGGTGGAAGCCGTCGGCCGCGAAGAGCCGCCGGTCGCGGGCCATCGCCTCGTCCATGGGAGCGTGGACGGCGCCGCCCGCCGCCGCCGCGTCCCGGGTGATCCGGTCCATGGCGCGCGCCCGCGCGCCGAGGACCGAGCGCAGCGGCCGCGGCAGGGCGGGGAACCGGTGCACCGGCGGCATCCCGGCGACGAGCACGGTCGCCTCCGGGAACCGGCCGCGCACGAGGGCGACGAGCTCGGTGACGTCGGCCGCCCACCGGCGCAGGGGACGCCGCCTGAGCAGGTCGTTGATGCCCGTGGTGACGACGACCAGGTTCGGCGCGGAGCCGTTCGCGGGCGGGACGAGCCCGCCGATGATGCTCCGGGCCGTCGCGCCGTTCCGGCCGGAGACCGACCAGGCCACGCTGCGCCGGAGCCGCTCGCCCAGCTCCTGCGCCAGGAAGCCGGGCAGCGCCTCGGCGTGCCGGGACGCGCCGACGCCCACCGCGGTGGACTCGCCGATCACCATGACCCGGAAGGCGGGGCCCCGCCCGGGGTCGGCGCCGGCGACGAAGCCCTGCTCGTCCCCGGTCGCCGGGTCCAGCCGCGGTGTCCGCCGCAACGTCCGCCATGCCTGCACCACCAGTACGGGAGCGAGGAACGGCAGCATCGGCGAACGGAGTGCGCGGGCGACGGAATGTGCTCTTTTCATCAGTCTCCCAGACTGCCGGATCGGCCCCCGGAACTCATTTCACCCGCTCGCCGAGCAGGCTTGCCGCAATCTGCGCCATCACTTTCGCGACATAGGCGTGCCCATCCGGATTCAGATGGATTCCGTCGGCGCTCCACATCGCGGGATCGGCGACCGTCGCCACCGTCTCCCGTTCCGGGAACACCATTCCGAACTCGCGCGACACCCGGTCGAGTTCGGCGTTGAAGTCGTGAATTCGCTGGACCGTGCGTTTCTTGCGGAACTGCGAGATCGGGGTGATGTCCAGCAGCGGCGGCCGCGGCACCGGGATGGCGAGGACGACCGCGCCGCGCCCGCGGGCCCAGCCGAACAGCTCCGCCAGCCGGCGCGCCGCGGCCTCCCGCTCGAAGCCGCGCAGCGCGTCGTTCATGCCGCAGCCGAGCACCACCAGCCGCGGCGCCAGCCCGCGCACGGCGGGCAGCTGGTCGCGGACCACGTCCTCGACCGTCGCGCCCGGGTCGGAGGCGTTGAGCATCTCCTCGCGGGGGATCCCCAGGTGAAGGGCCAGTCGTCCGGCCCAGCCGAGCCACCCGCCGGCTGGATCCGGATCGTCCTGGCCCTCGGCCACGCTGTCGCCGAGCACCACCATGGCGGGCCCGGCGGCGCCGGCGCCGCCCACCTCGGGGGGCCGGCCGGCCATCACGCGACGAGGTCGAGCAGGTAGTCGGTGAGGTCGGCCACGGTCTCCCGGCGCCGCGCCTCGGCCACGTCGACCTCCACCTGCAGGTGGTCCTCGATGTCGCTGATGATGCTGATCGCGTACACCGAGTCGACCCCGTAACGGGCGAGTTCGACCCCGGGATCGATGTTTTCCACAGGCCTGTCGAGGTAGAAGGCGATCTTGTCAAGAAGCCACGATTGCAGCTCGTCGTGGGAAATTATTTCCGATCGGGACACCGCCACTCCTCCTTATGTCAGAGGATCATCGAAACAATCGCGATTGGTAACGGAAGACGAGCAACACGCAAGATACAGCCAAATGGTTGGCGTGTCTCGATCCGCATGTGAACGATCGGACACGGAGGTGTCTCCGTCCTGTAAACCGAGTCAGTGGTACGGTAAAAACGGCAACAAGTTACTTACCAGTAACCACTTCCGATAAGGGCCCAACGCCCGCGGGCGCGGCACGCCGTCCCCGCGCGCCCCACCGATACGTCCTCCCCCGCGCGACTTCCGGCGGCACGCCACCTGCGCCGTTCCCCCACCGGGCCGGCCCGGGCGCGCCCCCGCGAGGGCCGCGAACCGGGCATGTTCCTGGAGAGTTTCGGACAACCCTTCGACCCGGTCCCGTGCGGCATGGCCGAGAGTGCCTTACCTGAAGGCAAGGGCCATCTGTCCCTTCAGTCCCCGCCCTCAGTCTGTCAGGACACGCTTACCGGACCGTTCAGCCGCGAGACCACGGGGTTGGGCTCGCGCCGCTCCGCGAGCCGCTCGCGGAGGGTCTGCGTCTGCCGCGCCCGCCAGCGGTACACCGCGAGGCGGTGGAATCTGACGAGCGGCGCCGCCGCCGGACGCGTCCCCTCCGTGATCGCGTAGCCGTGGATCCGCAGCCGGGACGCGAGCACGTGCTGGACGAGGTCCGCGTCGCAGGCCTCCAGCCGGTGGCGCCAGGCGCCCACCTGGCGGCCGTTGACGGCCTCGTGCGTGCCCAGATGCCACTTGCGCGTCGTCGGCACCGTCCTCCGCGCGTGCCGGTACGCCGTCGTCATGGCGGGGTCGTACTCCTCGCCGAGGAACGCGCACAGCCTCGTCAGGGCGTCCTCGGGGTCGGCGACCAGGTCCTCGTAGCGGAACTCGTAGAACGTCTCCGGCCCGAGCCGGGTCCGGAGGCGCGCGCCCATGTCGACCGCCTCCCGCCACGTCAGCGCGGCCGTGTGGATGTCGCCGTCGAACCACGGCATCCGCACCAGGGAGCTCACCGCGTCGCGGCCGTCCCGGACGAGGTGGATGAACTGGGCGTCGGGGAACATCCGCCGCAGCATCGGCACCCGGCGGAAATAGCTCGGCCGCTTGTCCCCCCAGCGCGGCTTCCCGTGCTGGCGCGCGTACGCGCGGAACACGGCGGCGATCGCCGACCCGAGCGTCGGCGGCCCCTGCACGATCTCCTCGACCACGGCGGCGGCGTCCAGCCGCAGCACCCGGAACTTGGTGCCCTCCCCGCCGGTGATCCATTCGGCCAGCGCGCGCCGGTTCTCCGCCCGTTCCAGGTCCCCGAACCGGTGCCGGATGTCGTAGGAGACATGCACGAACCGTGTCTCGGAGGGGAACGCGATGCGCCGGTGCGAGTGCAGCATCTGCTGGAGCAGCG
The DNA here is from genome assembly GCF_040653135.1 of Actinomadura sp. NPDC048021. NCBI lineage: Bacteria > Bacillati > Actinomycetota > Actinomycetes > Streptosporangiales > Thermomonosporaceae > Actinomadura > Actinomadura sp. NPDC048021. The sequence continues at coordinate 134,956 of NZ_JBEZJQ010000022.1, read as the reverse complement.
TGGTCCCCGAGCGCGGGCACCCGAGCACGAAGATGGGTCGGCATGACTCCCCTGTCATGGCCCGCGAGTACCCGCCCCCCTCGCGAAGAAGCTCAAACGAACCTCAACAGATCCTGAAAACCGCAGGTCGCAGGAGTCTCACGTTCCCCGTCGGCCCCTCGCGCCCGCCCGGGCCGGCCTTCCCCGCCCCGGCGCCGGAGGCGTGCCGGCCCCGCACGGCGCCCTGTTCCTCCTCGTTCACCCGCCCGCCGGATGCGTCCGAAGTGGTGGAAGAAGGGCCTATGCGGCGGCGGCCGGTGTCGCCGGGCGGACGCCGTCCGCGTCACCGTCGCCGGTCGCCCCTGCCCTTCCCGAGTAATGCCCGATGTGCGGATTCCGTGGGCGCGCATTGAGCGGCGAGATATGCGATGGCCGGCGTGCGGACACTTCCCGAGTGGCTCACGCCCCGTGTCCGCCCGCGCTCCGCCATTTTCCGCCGCCGACGTTTCCGGCGTCGCGATGGGGCGTCCAGGACCGCCGGAAAAGCGGTCGCGGCCCGAGACGGTCCAAGGGTCCTTCGGGGACGGCCGGGGTCGCGGCGATCACGTGATCGCCGTTCCTGGCGGTCGCCGCCGTGATCCCGTCTCCGCCGTCGCGGAACGCGGTCCCGGCCCGCTGGTCGCCGGCCGGGAGCGCCGCGCGTCAGCAGATGCGCGGCAGCGGGTCCCCGACCAGGAGGTCGACGATGCGGGTGCCGCCGAAGGCCGTCCTCAGCAGCACGAGCCCGGACGGGTCGTCGGTCACGCGGCCGATGACGGCGGCCTCCTCGCCCAGCGGGTGGGCCCGCAGCGCCGCCAGCGCGTCCCGCTCGCACTCGGGGGCGACCACGACCACGGCGCGGCCCTCGCACGCGACGTACATCGGGTCGATCCCGAGCAGCTCGCAGGCGCCCCGGACGGCGGGCCGGACGGGGATCGCGTCCTCCTCCACCACCACGGCCGTCCCGGCGTCCGACGCCAGCTCGTTGAGGACGGTCGCGACCCCGCCCCGGGTCGCGTCCCGCATCCGGCGCAGGCCCCCCGGGCAGGCGTCGGCCAGGTCCGCGAGCAGGCAGGTCAGCGGCGCGGTGTCCGAGACGACGTCGGCCTCCAGCTCCAGCTCGCCGCGCGCCAGCATGATCGTGACACCGTGCTCGCCGATCGGCCCCGTCACCAGCACGGCGTCCCCGGGGCGGACCTCCCCCGCGAGCCGGGACCGCACGACCCCGACGCCCGCCGTGGTGACGAAGCAGCCGTCGGCCTTGCCGCGCTCCACGACCTTGGTGTCGCCGGTGACGATGTCGACGCCCGCCGCGTCCGCCGCGCGCCGCATCGACTCGGTGACGCGGCGCAGGTCGGCGACGGGGAAGCCCTCTTCGAGGATGAACCCCGCCGACAGGTGCAGCGGCCTCGCGCCGCAGACGGCGAGGTCGTTGACCGTCCCGTTGACGGCCAGGTCGCCGATGTCGCCGCCGGGGAAGAACAGCGGCGACACGACATGGCAGTCCGTGGTGAAGGCGAGGTCGGCGCCGTTCACCCTGAAGAGCGCCGAGTCGTCCATGCGGTCCAGGAGCGGGTTGGCGAACGCCTCCCGGAACACCGCCTCGACCAGCGTGTGGGTGGCCTTGCCGCCGGAGCCGTGCGCGAGCGTGATCGTGTCCTCGCGGAGCCGCGCCCTGCGGCCCCGCGCGCGCTCGATGCGTTCCAGGACCTGCTCCTCGCGGACGGTCATCGCACGGCCTCCCTGACCCCGCCGGGCTCCCCCGCCCGGCCCGCCTTGCCGATCCGCTCGCGGGTGAAGCGGCCGAAGTTGTAGTACGCGGCGCAGGCGCCCTCGGACGAGACCATGCACGTCCCGATCGGCGTCTCCGGGGTGCAGGCCGTCCCGAAGACCTTGCACTCCCACGGTTTCAGGACGCCCTTGAGCACCTCGCCGCACTGGCACGCCTTCGGATCGGCGACCCGCCCGCCGGGGATCTCGAAGACGCGCTCGGCGTCGAAGGCGGCGTACTCCTCCTTCATCCGGAGCGCGGAGTGCGAGATGAAGCCGAGGCCGCGCCACTCGAAGTACGGCCGCGGCTCCATGACCCTGGAGATCGCCTCCAGCGCCCGGGGGTTGCCGTCCCACGGGACGACCCGCCCGTACTGGTTCTCGACCTCCGAGCGGCCCTCGGCGAGCTGGGCCAGCAGCATGTGCACCGACTGCAGGATGTCCAGCGGCTCGAACCCGGCGACGACCAGCGGTTTCCCGTAGTCGCCGGTGATGAACGAGTAGGGCCCGCAGCCGATCACCGTCGACACGTGGCCCGGGCCGAGGAAGCCGTCCAGGCGCAGGTCCGGCGAGTCGAGGATGGCCTTGATCGCCGGAAGGATCGTCACGTGGTTGCAGAACACCGAGAAGTTCCCGACCCCCGCCGCGGCCGCCCGCAGCACCGTCATGGCGGTGGACGGCGCGGTCGTCTCGAACCCGATCCCCATGAACACCACGCGCCGCGACGGGTTCCGCTCGGCGATCCTCAGCGCGTCCAGCGGCGAGTACACCATGCGGATGTCCGCGCCGGCGGCCTTGGCGTCCAGGAACGACCCCCGGCCGCCCGGCACCCGCATCATGTCCCCGAACGACGCCATGATGACGTCCGGCTGCGACGCGATGTGGATCGCGTCGTCCACCCGCCCCATCGGGATCACGCACACCGGGCAGCCCGGACCGTGGACCAGCGAGATGCTCTCCGGCAGGTAGTCCTCCAGGCCGTGCTTGTAGATGGTGTGCGTGTGGCCGCCGCACACCTCCATGAACTTGTAGTGCCGCCCGGGCTCGCACAGCGAGGCGATCGAGGCCGCGAGGACCCTCGCCCGCTCCGCGTCCCGGTACTCGTCGACGAAGCGCATCAGTCGATCCTCGATTCCCGCAGCGCGTCGATCTCGTCGTCGTAGGCCTCGCCGAGGCCCTCCAGCAGCGCCAGCGTCGCCCTCGCCTCGTCCTCGTCGATCTTGGACATGGCGAATCCGACATGGATCAGCACCCAGTCGCCGGCGGCGAGCCGCTCCCCGTCGAGCAGGGCGGTGTTCACCGCCCGCCGGACGCCGGTCACGTCCACCGTCGCCACCGGACGGTCCGGCATGATCTCCACGATCTCGCCCGGTATCGCCAGGCACATCAGAAGGCCTCCCCCGCCAGTTCGAGCTGCGTCAGTTCCCAGAGCGCGTGGTAGATCGTCGTCTGCGCCTCCTGGACGCGGTGCACCGACGACGACGGGACGGTGAACAGGTGGTGCAGGCCGGGCGTCTCCGCCATCTGCCCCCCGGTGTATCCGGCGAGCCCGACCACCGTCATCCCGCGCCGCGCCGCCTCCCGCAGCGCGGCGATCAGGTTGTCGGAGTTCCCGCTGGTGGACAGCGCCAGCGCGATGTCGCCCGGACGCCCGAACGCGGCGAGCTGCCGCGCGAACACCACCTCGAACCCGACATCGTTGGACAGCGCGGTGACCACGGCGACGTCGGTCGTCAGCGCCAGCGCCGGCAGCGGCCGCGCGGACCCGCCCGGATTGAGGAACAGCGAGGCGACGTCCTGAGCGTCCGTCGAGCTGCCTCCGTTGCCGAACGTGAAGAGCCGGCCGCCGGAGCGGAACGCGCCCGCCATCCGCGCGGCGCAGGCCGCGAGGTCCTCGGCGTACTGCTCCAGGACGGCCTCGCGCAGCCGGACGATGTCCTCGACCTTCTCCCGCGTCGAGCGGCGCACGTCCTCCAGCAGGGTGTCCAGCCCCGAGCCGCCCGCGTACAGGAAGGGATAGAGCATCTCGGTCACGTCGTCACGACCCCGATCGCCTCCTTGGCGTGGACGAGCACGGTGTCGCCGACATCGGCGTCCACCAGCGCCACGCTGACCCGTTCGATCCGGCCGCCGCCGACGTCCACGTCCGCGAGGCCGTCGGCGAGGAGCCGCGCGACGACGACCGGGACGGCCTCGTCCGCGCAGGTCACGCAGTGGTCGCCCGCGCATTCGGTCACGCCGTCACCTCCCGGCCGAGCACGCCCGGCTGCTCCAGGAACACGTGCACCAGCTCCCACAGCACGTGGTAGGCGGTGACGTGCACCTCCTTCACGACGCGCGGGTCGCCGGACGGCACGGTGACCAGGTGGTCGACCGCGCCGGCGAGCGCTCCCCCGTCCCCGCCCGCCAGCGCGACCGCCAGCATGCCGCGGTCCCGCGCGCACTCCATGGCGCGCAGCACGCTGCCGCAGCGGCCGTCCGGCGAGATCCCGAACGCGATGTCGTCCGGGCCGCCGAAGCAGCGGACCTGGTGGGCGAACGCGTCGTCGAAGCCCGCCCCGGCGCAGACGCCGGTGAGCGTCGCGACGTCCCCGGTGAGCGACAGCGCGGGCAGCGCCCGCTTGCCGACGATCACCGGGTGCACGAACTCGACCGCCACGTGCTGCGCGTCGGTGGCGGCGGCGCCGGTCCCGAAGGTGAGCAGGCGCCCCCCGCGGTGGAACCGGGCCGCCATCGCGTGGCAGGCGGCGGCGATGGCGCCCGCCTCCTCGGCGAGCGCCGCGCCCGGCTCCGCGCGCCGCTCGAACACCTCCGCCACGGCGGCGGTCACCGGCCGTCCCCCGCGGGCGGGGCCTGCCGGGCGCGCAGCGACATGTCCACCGCGAGGTCCCAGCGGTCCGACAGCTCGTGCGAGATCGCGTGGGCGTCCTCGCACATCGCCGCCGCGATCCCCGCCGTCGCGGGGTCCCCGGCGCGGTCGGCGAGCCGCCGCAGCGTCTCGCCCGCCGCGATCTGCAGGTGGACGGCGACGTAGGCGTCCCGCATGTGCTTGACCGGGTCGCGGTGGCCGTGGCCGATGCCGCCCTCCAGCACCGACGCGAGCAGCGTCCCGGCGTCGCGCGCGACGCTCGGCGAGGCCCCGTGCGCGTGCAGCCGCGCCTCGATCGCCCTGGTGTACGCCCGCGACCGCTCGGCGTAGTGGCCGAGCGGCCGGCACAGTTCCGGCTCGTCCGCCGCCGCGGTCAGCATCTCGCTGAGCGCGGCCTCGGCGTGCTCCTGGAGCGCGTGCGCGTCCTTCAGGTGGCCGACGAGCCGCCGCTCGATCGTCGTCATGAGCGTCCGCTCCGCGTCCCCGATCACATCGACTCGGCTTTGAGGTACCGGCGCATCGCCGGCAGCTCCTTGAGGACCATCACGACAGCGCCGACCGCCACCAGCCCGAGCATCACCCGGACGGCGACCGCGCCGCCGCACGTTCGCTTCCTCATCCCCCCGCTCCCTCCTGTGCGAGTTCCCCTGTGAATTCCTCCGCCAGCAGCCGCTCGACCAGCGCGGCGGCCTCCTCGACCGCCGCGCCGACCGGCGCGCTGAGCCTCATCTCCCAGGTGGCGTCCGTAGTCCGCGCCGACGGCTCGCACGCGACGAGCAGGATGCGCGGCGGGACCGGACCGTTGTCCCGGGCCAGCCGCAGCACCTGCGCCGGGTCGAGGCCGTGCGCGTCGACGGCGACGCCGCCGAAGTCGTCCGGGCCGGGCTCGACGAGCGACACGGTGCCGGGCGCGTGGCCGCGCTCGGCCGCGTCGACCAGGATCGCGGCCCGGTAGCCGTCGCCGAGCGCGTACATCAGGTCGATGCCGCGGATGCCGAAGTCGACGACGTCCACGCCGGGCGGCAGCGATCGGGTCGCCAGCAGCCGGACGACCTCCACGCCGAACCCGTCGTCGCCGTGGAAGACGTTCCCGATCCCCGCGACGAGGACCGTGCGGGACGGCGCCTCCCCGGGCAGCGGCTCGACCTCGTCCGGCCGGACGAAGAAGCGGTGCCCGAGCTGGTTGTAGGGGCCGAGGTCGCGGCCCGGGTCGTCGTCCAGCGCGACGACCAGGTGCACCCCGCCCTCCATGTCCTCCTCGACGCGCTCGACGACGGCGGTGCGGCCGACGAGCGCCAGGTCGAAGATGTCCGCGCCCCCGCGGGGCCGCAGCCGGACCCGGCTCCCCGGAGCCGCCTCTCGCCCGCCCGCGTCGCCGTTCTCCCCGCTCACCAGACGTCCTTCCGCGGATCCCGCAGCGTGCCGTGCAGCGCGAGCAGCTCACCGGACGACAGCGCGCCGCACCGCTCCAGGATCCGCCGCGCCTTCGGGTCGGTCGCCGCCACCTCCCGCCGCTCCTCCTCGGTGAGGGTGAGCACGCTGAGGATCAGCAGCTGGTCGATCTCCGTCCCGTCGAACAGGTCGCCGGGGCTCTCCGGCGCCACCTGCGGCCAGTCGTAGAGGACGATCGGCGCCGCGAGGACGGTGTCGCGGCTTCCCGGCTCCCCCGCGAGGACCGGCCACAGCCCGTCCCTGCCGCACTCGGCGGCCGCCTCCGCGAGCCGCTCCGGCGGGTCCGTGAGGGACGCGAACGCGCCCCCGCCGGTGCGCGCCACGACATGCGCGCACAGCATCCCGGCGCGGACGGCGTCCTCGCGCTCCTCGGCGGCGCCGGTGTTGACGACCTCGACGCGCAGCCGCACCGCGCCGTCCCCGGCGGGCACGGCCGAGACCTCGACCCGCCCGTCCACCCGCTCCCACGAGCGGACGAACCGCACCCCGCCGCCTCCGCACGGCGCCTTGCCGTCCACGGGCTCCTCCTCGGCGCCCGCGGCCACCTCGACGGGGACCCGGACGGGAGCGCGCACGAGGCGCTCGACCGCGATCGGGCCGCTGGTGAGCTCGCGCTCGCGGGCCTCCTGCCAGGTGGTGTGGATCTCGTCCCCGGTGCTGATCTCGTCCACGGGGGTGTCGCCGTGCATCACCTGGCGGTGCACCGCGTGCAGGAACCGCAGCGTCACCTCGACCTCGGCGCCGGGGCCGGCTTCGAGGAGGAACTCGGCGTGAACCCTCCACCGGTCGCCGTTCCGCTCGGCATGGCCGCGCGGGTAGACGCCCCCGATCGTCCAGCGCTGCCGGTTCTTCAAGGCGGACCGGCGGTACGGCCAGAGGAGGTACCCCTCGTAGAGGACGGTGTCCGCGATCGCCCTCAGGCGGTCCACTCTTCCTCCTCGCGTCGCTTCTCGGCGTGGCGCAGCAGCTCGTCGACCGTGTCGTCGAACGAGGAGTGCGCGCGCCGGGCCCGGTACGCCGACAGGCGGCCGAAGCAGTCGTCGTCCAGCCGCAGCCAGCGGGCGGTGCCGTAGTAGCGGCCCATCAGGTCCCGCCACACCTGGAGGGGCAGGTCGCCGGTGGCCTCGTGATGCCACGGGATCTGCCCGGTGCGCAGCGCGCCGTCCTCGCCCGGGTAGAAGACCGTGCCGTTGAAGGCCAGGTCGAGCGGGACGTCGCCGCCGCCGAGCGCGTGCAGGTACCGGTCGGCCGCGACCTGCATGTCGTGCCCGCACGGCAGTGACAGCGCCGCCTCCGTCCCGCCCCGGAACGTCGGCACGGTGGCGCCGACGCGCGCCCAGGTCAGGCCGCGCAGCGACCGGTCCCACATCTCCGGCGGGCCGAACACCCCGGCGAGCCGGTCGCGCTCCGCGTCGTCGTAGCCGCGGCGCGCCGCCGCGATCGTCACCGTCGTGGTGAGCAGGACGCACTGGACGGGCCCGCCGTCCAGCCGCCGCAGCCCGATCCGCAGGCTCAGCGTCGGCGTCGCCGCGAACCTCTCCGGCTCGATCCCGAGCAGGTCGAGCCCGAGCTCCGGTGTCTCGCTCATCATGCTGTGTCTCCCTGCGGGGGGACGGCCCCCCACGCCCCCCGGTCCGCCTCGCTCATGCCGGTGACAGATTCGGCATGGAGTCGAGGATCGGGCCGTGCGTCTCCGGGTTGATCCCCGTCGAGCGGGCCGCGGTGGACGTCCCGTCGGGCAGGTGCCCGACCTGCTTGTCGTAGTTGCCCGTCCGGTTGCCCTCGCGGACGCCCCGCGTGTGCGAGGGCTTGTCGGGACTGACGTCGGGCTTCCCCACTCTGATCATCGTGTTCCCCTCTTCTCCCCGGCGGCCGCCCGGGCCGCCCTCAACTCCGTGAAGAACTCGCCGAGGTGCTGCCAGACCGCCCCGCCGCCGCTGAAGCCCGTCCAGTGCTCGCGCAGCAGGGCGGTGAGCCGGTAGCAGTCGTCGATCGGGAGGATCCAGTGCTCGGCCGCCTCCCGCGCCCGGTGCACGACCAGCGCCTCCACGTCCGGGCGCAGCTCCGCCAGGACGGGGTTGGCGTCGACCAGGCGCCGCCAGCTCCCGGCGTGGACGGCCGCGTGCAGCGCCCCCGCCGGGCTCGGATAGCGGGCGGTGACCTCGCCCGTCCCGGAGACGGAGAAGAAGGCCAGGTCGACCGGGACGCCGAGACCCGCCCACAGCGGGCCGTCCAGGTGGAAGCCGGTCAGCTCGCGCCGCCGGTCCGGGACGAGCCGGTAGTGCCGCCCGCCCGCCGCCTGCCCGTCGAACAGGACGGTGCACGCTCCGCACGCGCACATCAGCTCGCCCTTCTCCAGGTCGAGCAGGTGCCGGTGCGCGCCGTGCACGGGTTCGGCGCACAGCTCGCACCGCTCCACGGCCTCGCCCGGCGGCGGCGCCGGGCGCGGCGGAGCCGAGGCCAGCGCCGCCAGCCTCGGCGTGGAGAGCCGCTGCGTCATGCGCGGCTCCGCACCTGATCCAGGGTGATCAGCACCTTCTCCGGCGCGGGCGCCTCGATCTCGACCCGCTCCAGTTCCGGCGCCGCGGCGAGGGCCGCCCGCTCCACGGCGTCCAGCACCGGGCGCGGCGCGGCGGCGCGCCCCTCGGTCGCGGCCCTCAGCCGCACCGTGTCCCCGTCCACCCCGGTCAGCTCCACGGACGTGCGGTGCTTGGCCAGGAACCCCTCCAGCGCGGCGAGGGCCCGCCGGACCCGCGCCTCCGGCGTCTCCGGGTGCAGGCCGTGCATGGCCAGCAGGTGGCAGACCAGCTCGTCGCCGGTCAGGTCCGAGGCGTCCGCGCAGCGCCGCACGATCCGGTCGAGGGCCTCCCCGTACAGCTCCACCAGCGCCTGGACGGCCTGGTGCGCCCCGGGGTCGAGCCCGTCGAGCAGCCCTTCGAGGCGCTGGACGTGCTCGCGGACGCGCTCGTCGTCCCAGCCCATCAGTGGCCCTCCTGGGCGCCGAACATCGGCGAGTGCCGCTTCTCGATCGTCCGGCCGTTGCCGACGTACATGTGCACGCCGCAGGGCAGGCACGGGTCGAAGCTGCGGACGGTCCGCATGATGTCGATGCCCTTGAAGTCGTCCGGGCCGTTCTCCTCGAAGATCGGCTGCCCCTGGACGGCGTCCTCGTACGGGCCGGGCGTGCCGTAGGAGTCGCGCGGGCTGGCGTTCCACGGCGTCGGCGGGTACGGGTGGTAGTTGGCGATCTTGCCGTCGCGGATGACGAGGTGGTGCGAGAGCACGCCGCGGACCGCCTCGTGGAACCCGCAGCCGATCGCCTCGTCCGGGACGTCGAAGTCGGTGAACACCTTCGTGCGCCCGGAACGGACCTCGTCGAGGGCCTTCTCGGCGAAGTACAGCGCCATCCCCGCCGCGTACGCGATGAAGTACACGCGAGCCCGGTCGCGCTCGATGGTGTTGGCGTACTGCGGCGGCGTCCACTCCAGGTTGACCTCCGGCATGCCGGGGGTCTTCGGCAGGTCGATCTGGACGCTGTGCCCGGTGGAGCGGACGTACGGGGTGTCCACCTCCCCCGCCAGCGCGGTCGACCACAGGCGGGCGAGCGGCCCGCCGCCGGTGTCGAGCGCGAGGTGGTCGCCGGTCTCCGGGTGGCGCCAGCGCGGGCTCATCACCCAGCTGTACTTGCCACCGTCGTTGAGGTCGCGCTTCTGCGGGTTCGGCAGCGTCGTCTGGTTCCACGGGTGCCGCTGGTCGATCGGGTTGCCGAGCGGGTCCTCCTTGACGAAGGTCTCCTCGTTGGCCCAGTCGTCGTAGTAGGAGCTGCCGAGCAGGATCCGCATGCCGAGGTTGATCTCGACCAGGTCCGTCGTGACGAGCTGCCCGTCCACGACGACGCCCGGGGTGACGTAGGCGGCCCGCCCCCACTCGGACATGTGCCGGTAGTCGTAGTCGACGACGTCCGGGTTCTGGAAGGCGCCCCAGCAGCCGAGCAGCGTCCGCCGCCGGCCCACCTGGTCGTAGCCGGGCAGCGCCTCCAGGAAGAAGTCGAAGATGTCGTCGTTCATCGCGACGGCCCGCTTGATGAAGTCGAGGCAGCGCGTCAGCCGGACGAGGTAGTCGGTGAACACCTGCGGCGTCGCGACCGTCCCCACTCCGCCCGGGTACAGGGTCGACGGGTGGACGTGGCGCCCCTCCATCAGGCAGATCATCTCGCGGGTGATGCGGCTGAGCTGGAGGGCCTCCTTGTAGACCGAGCCCTCGAACGGGTTGAACGCCGTCATGATGTCGGCGATCGTGCGGAACCCGTGGACGGAGCCGCGCGGCGCCTCGGTGTTCTTCGCCGTGGCCAGCAGGCTCGGGTTCGTCTCCGCGACCATCCGCTCGCAGAAGTCGACGAAGACCAGGTTGTCCTGGAACAGCGTGTGGTCGAACATGAACTCGGCGGCCTCGCCGAGGTTGATGATCCAGTCGGCGAGCGGCGGCGGTTTGATCCCGTACGCCATGTTCTGGGCGTAGACCGAGCAGGTCGCGTGGTTGTCGCCGCAGATGCCGCAGATCCGGCTGGTGATGAAGTGCGCGTCGCGCGGGTCCTTCCCCTTCATGAACACGCTGTAGCCGCGGAAGATGGACGAGGTGCTCCGGCACTCGGCCACCTGCCCGTTCGCAAAGTCGATCTTGGTGTAGATGCCGAGGTTGCCGACGATCCGGGTGATCGGGTCGAACGCCACCTCGACGAGCCCCGCCTGCGTGGCGGCCCGTTCGCCGCGCGTCTGCGTCCCCTGCTTCATGACTCGCCCCGCTCCATGAACTCGCCCCTGTTCCCTCGCCCGCCGCCGTCCGTCGGCGCGGCCGTCCTGCGTTCGTGTCCTCGCCGGTCAGGCCGTGCCGCGCCGGTGGGGACCCCACCGGCGCGGCCGCCGCTCACTGGTGCGGCCAGCGGGGCTGGTAGCCGCTGGTCAGCCTCTCCCGGTTGTGGCGCCACTTCGGCTCCCGGTTGGCGCCCTTGTTGGTGATCGACCGCATCTTCCGGATGAACGGCCCGTAGGACCGCAGCAGCGTCGTGGAGAGGCTCGCCCCCGGCGGCTCGTCCATGAACGGCATGAACTTGTCCGGGAAGCCGGGCATCGTGCAGCCGATGCAGATGCCGCCCACGTTGGGGCAGCCGCCGACGCCGTCCATCCAGCCGCGCTTGGTGACGTTGCAGTTCACGACCGGGCCCCAGCACCCGATCTTCACCTGGCACTTCGGCGAGTTGTAGTCGCGCGCGAAGTCGGCCTGCTCGTAGTAGGCGGCGCGGTCGCATCCCTCGTGGACGGTCTTGCCGAACAGCCACGTCGGGCGCAGCTTGTCGTCCAGCGGGATGACCGGCGCCTGCCCGGCGGCCTGGTGCAGCACCCAGAGCAGCGTCTCCATGAAGTTGTCCGGCTGCACGGGGCAGCCCGGCACGTTCACGATCGGCAGCCCGCCCGCGGAGCGGAAGTCCCAGCCGAGGTAGTCGGCGAGGCCCATGCAGCCCGTCGGGTTGCCCGCCATGGCGTGGATGCCGCCGTAGGTCGCGCACGTGCCGATCGCCACGACCGCCCACGCCTTCGGCGCGAGCCGGTCGATCCACTCGTTCACCGTGATCGGGTCGCCGGTCTCCGGGTCGTTGCCCATCGACGTCCAGTAGCCGTCCCCGTTGATGTTCTCGTTGGGGATCGAACCCTCGACGACGAGGACGAAGGGCGCCAGCTCGCCGCGCGCGGCCTGCCGGAACGCCTCCATGAACTCGTCGCCGTTCTCGTAGGCGAGCACCTTGTTGTGCAGGTGGACCTTCGGCAGGCCCGGTATCGCGCCGAGGACGACGTCCTCGATGCTCGGCAGCGAGGCCGCGGTCACCGAGACCGTGTCCCCGTCGCAGCTCATTCCCTCGGACGTCCACAGAATGTGGATCTCGTCCGTCAGCGGTTGCGCCGGAGCGACGCTCGTCATCGCTTCCCCCCTCGACCGACTGCGGCCAACACCATGCGGTTGCCCTGCGGGAACAGCGCGAAACACCGCCCGAAAAGCCCCTCAAGCCATTTCCCCGATTCGGTAAACACACCGTTTGAGCTGGGAAGATCCGGGCAGCAGAACGGCGCTGGGACAATGGAAGCGGGCCGGGAGGGCGCGTGCACGAATTGGCCGTGACGGAGAGCGTCATCGCGGCAATTTCTACCCAATTGCCCGATTCGCGGGTGGTGGTGGTGCACCTCGAAATAGGGAGACTTTCCGGAGTCATGCCGGACGCGGTGCGCTTCTGCTTCGAACTGGCCGGCGAGGGGACGTGCGTCGAGGGCGCGCGGCTCGACATCACCGAGCCGGAGGGCGTCGGCGAGTGCGCCGCCTGCGGGGCCTCGTTCCCCGCGCGCGACCCGCTCGCGCTGTGCCCGTGCGGCAGCGCCGACGTGGTGATCAGCGGCGGCGCCGACCTGACGATCAAGGCGGTGGAGGTCGCCGACGATGTGTGAGACCTGCGGCTGCGACGGCGGGGACGCCGCGCGCCTGACGACCCTGACGGCCCCCGGGGACGGCCCCGGCCACCCCGCCGGGCACATCCACGTCCACGATCCCGTCCCCGTCCCCGGGTACGGGCACGGACACGGGCACGGGCATGAGGACGGGCACGTCATGACGCTGGGCCAGAAGGTGCTGGCCCGCAACGACGACCTGGCCGGCCGGAACCGGGCGTGGCTGGCCGAACGCGGCATCGCGGCGCTCAACGTGATGAGCTCCCCCGGTTCGGGGAAGACGACGCTGCTGGAGCGCACCGTCGCCGACCTGAGCCCGGACCGGCCGATCTCGGTGATCGAGGGCGACCAGGAGACGCTGCTGGACGCCCGGCGGCTCGCCGCGGCCGGGGCCCGGACCGTCCAGGTCAACACGGGCGCCGGCTGCCACCTGGACGCCGCGATGGTGGCCGGGGCGCTGGCCGCGCTGGCGCCGCCGGACGGCTCCACGGTGTTCGTGGAGAACGTCGGCAACCTCGTCTGCCCGGCGCTGTTCGACCTCGGCGAGCGGGCCCGCGTCGTGCTCATGTCCGTCACCGAGGGCGACGACAAGCCGCTGAAGTACCCGCACATGTTCCGCGGCGCGGACGTCCTGCTGCTCAACAAGACCGACCTGCTGCCGCACGTCGACTTCGACGTGGACGCCTGCCGGGCCGCGGCGCGCCGGCTGTGCCCCGGGCTGCGCGTGCTGCCCGTCTCGGCGACCCGCGGCGACGGCCTGGACGCCTGGTACGACTGGCTCGCCGAGGCGACGGCCGGGCCTTGACCTGGAGCGCGCTCCAGCACCTAGCGTTCTGCGCGAGCGACTGACGAGGAGCACGCATGCAGTACCGCAAGCTCGGCCGTACCGGCGTCGAGGTCAGCACCCAGACCCTCGGCGCGATGATGTTCGGCGCGGTCGGCAACCCCGACCACGGCGAGTCCGAGCGCATCGTCCACCGGGCCCTGGACGCCGGGATCAACTTCATCGACACCGCCGACATGTACTCGGCCGGCGAGAGCGAGGAGATCGTCGGGAAGGCCCTCAAGGGCCGCCGGGACGACGTCGTCCTGGCGTCGAAGTTCTTCTTCCCGCTCGGCGACGAGCGCAACGCGCGGGGCGGGTCGCGGCGCTACATCGTCCGCGCCGTGGAGGACAGCCTGCGCCGCCTCGGCACCGACCGCATCGACCTGTACCAGATGCACCGCCGCGACTGGGAGACCGACCTCGAGGAGACCCTCGACGCGCTGACCGACCTCGTCCGCCAGGGCAAGGTCCTCTACGTCGGGTCGTCGTCCTTCCCCGCCGACTGGATCGTCGAGGCGCAGTGGGCCGCCGAGCGCCGGGGCGGCGTCCGGTTCGTCTGCGAGCAGCCCCAGTACTCGATCTTCGCCCGGTCGATCGAGGAGTCCATGCTGCCCGCGGCGCGGCGCCACGGCATGGGCGTGATCCCGTGGAGCCCGCTCGCCGGCGGCTGGCTCACCGGCAAGTACCGGCGCGGCGAGCAGGCCCCCGAGGGCGCCCGCTTCGCGCCGTCGGACAACCCGGCGTGGCGGGGCCGCACCATCGACACCGACCCCAGCGTGTCGGCCCGCTACGACGCCGTGGAGCGCCTCACCAAGATCGCCGAGCAGGCGGGCCTCTCGCTGACCCACCTGGCGCTCGGCTTCGTCGCCGAGCACCCCGCCATCACCTCGACCATCATCGGGCCGAAGACGATGGACCAGCTGGAGGACCTGCTCGCCGCCGCCGAGGTCCGGCTCGACGCCGCCACCCTCGACGCCATCGACGAGGTCGTCCCGCCCGGCACCGACATGGCCGGCATCAGGCACCTGACCGGCAACCCGTCCCTGGACGCGGGGCACCGCCGCCGGTCCTGACGAAGGCCACGGCCCCGGCGCCGCCGTGCCGGGGCCCGGCCGTCCTAGCGGATCAGCGGGTCGCGGGGCAGGCCGAGGATGCGCTCGGCGATCTGGTTGCGGGTGATCTCGGAGGTGCCGCCCGCGATGGACATGCCGCGGGACCCGAGGCGCATCAGGCCCGCGAACTGGCCGAGGCCCTCGGTGAACGCGGTCTCGGGCCCGGCGAACTCGGCGAGGAGGGCGGCGGTGGCGTGGCCGTGCTCGGCGAGGACGAGCTTGGTGATGTTGCCCTCGGGACCCGGCTCCCCGCCCGCGACCGCGCGCTCGGCGGACCGCAGGTTGAGCAGGCGCAGGGCCTGCTCCTCGGCGGCGTACGCGCCGACGCGCTCGGCCGCGGCCGGGACGCGGTCGCCGCGCTCGGCGTAGAGCCGGAACACGTCGGGTCCCGGCGGGCCGCCGACGCCGCCGCCGATGCTGACCCGCTCGTTGCCGAGGGTGGCGCGGGCGACGGTCCAGCCCTTGTTCGGTTCACCGACGACGTCGGCGTCGGGGACGAAGACGTCGGAGAAGAACACCTCGTTGAAGTCGGAGGTGCCGGTCGTCTGGCGCAGCGGCCGGACCTCCACGCCGGGGTGGTGCATGTCGACGACGACCATCGTGACGCCGGAGTGCTTCGGCGCGTCGGGGTCGGTGCGGACGGTGGCGAAGCCCCAGCGGCAGTACTGGGCGCCGCTCGTCCACACCTTCTGGCCGTTGACGAGCCAGCCGCCGTCCACCCTGACGGCGCGGGTCCTGACCGCCGCCGCGTCCGACCCGGCTTCGGGCTCGCTGAACAGCTGGCACCAGACCTCCTCGCCGGTGAGCGCCGGACGCACCCACCGGTCGATCTGGTCCTGGGTGCCGTGCTGGACGAGCGTGAGGATCACCCAGCCGGTGATGCCGAGCTGGGGGCGCTTCACGCCCGCGGCGCGGAACTCGTCCTCGATGACCAGTTGCAGCCCGGCGCTCGCCTCCACGCCCCAGGGGCGCGGCCAGTGCGGCTGGACGTAGCCGGTCTCGATGAGCCTCTCGCGCTGCTCGGCCGGGGGCAGCGCGGCGATCTCCCGGGCCAGCCCGCGGATCTCCGCGCGGCGCGCCTCGGCCTCGGGCGGCAGGTCGAGGCTCGCCTCCCGGACGACCCCGGCCGCCCGCAGCCGGGTCACGTCCCGCTCCGCGGCGTGCGGGCCGGCGACGGCCTCCAGCGTCGCGGCGCGGCGCAGCAGCAGGTGCGCGTCGTGCTCCCAGGTGAAGCCGATGCCGCCGTGCACCTGGATGTTCAGGCCCGCGTTGGAGGTGAAGGCGGGCAGGGCGAGCGCCGCCGCCACGGCCGCGGCCAGCTCGAACTGGTCGGACGGGCCGGACGCGGCCCGCGCCGCGTCCCACACCGCGGCGGTGGCGAGCTCCGCGGCGACGAGCATGTTCGCGCAGTGGTGCTTGACGGCCTGGAACGTCGCGATCGGCCGCCCGAACTGCTGCCGCACCTTGGCGTACGCGGTGGCGGTGTCGACGCATTCCAGCGCGCCGCCGACCGCCTCCGCGGACATCAGCGTCCGGGCGACGGCGGTCGCGTGCGCGCGGGCCCCGGCGAGGACCTCCACGGCGGCGCCGTCCAGCCGCACGCGGGCGGAGCGGCGGGACGGGTCCAGGTTGCCGGGCACCTCGACCGCGACGCCCGGCGCGCCCGCCCGCACGACGACCATGTCGTCGCCGGCGGGCAGGACGAGCAGTTCCGCGAGGCCGCCGCCCAGCACGACGCCCGCGTCCCCGGTGGCGGCGCCGCCGGTCACGGTGAGCGCGCCGTCCAGCCCGAGGGCCGCCGGGGTCGCGCCGGACGCGAGGCCGGGCAGGAGCCGGGCCCGCTGCTCCCCGTCCCCCGACGCGGCGAGCACGGCGGACGCGATCATCGTCGGCAGCATCGGGCCGGGCGCGGCGGCGCGGCCGAGCTCCTCGGCGACCACGACCAGCTCCGGCAGGCCCGCTCCCCCGCCGCCGTGCTCCTCGGGAAGGTGCAGGCCGAGCAGCCCCAGCGCGGCGAACTCCCCCCAGAAGGCGGGCAGGGGCTCCTTCTCGGCGTCCAGCAGCGCGCGGTTCGCCGCCCGCGCCTCCTGGTCGCGCAGGAACGAGCGCGCCGTCCGTGCCAGCTCGCGGTGTTCGTCGCTGATGGCGATCGCCATGGCCCCTCCAAGCTTCCGTCCCGGCCAGAACACCAGAATGGCATTCGGTTACCCTCCGGGGCGAGGGGGAGACCCGATCGACGGTGTCCCGCACACCGCGCCCGGAGAACCGGGGTCAGGCGGTGGCCTCCACCTCCGCGCGGGACAGCACCGGGTCGGGCGCGTCCGGCGCGGTGGAGGCGACCGGCGCCGACACGCCCGCCGCGACGCGGGCCTGCGCCTGGCGGAACTCCGGCAGTGGCCCGGTGGCGTCGTGCAGCGCGTTGAGGACGACCCAGAGCGTCGTCCTGCGCAGCCGTAGCGTCACCGGGTTGGGCGGCTGGTAGAGGGCGAGCTTGCGCGCCCATTCCGGCAGCATGTCGCGGGCCGCCCAGTCCATGAACGGGCTGCCGGGCTCCCACGGCCTCGTCTTGCTGCCGCGCAGGTTGGGCCCGGTCCCGAACGCCTTGATCGGAGTGATCGCGAGGCGCGGCAGGTAGGACTCCAGGCACTCGGCGACGTCCGCCTTGGTGGCGGGCAGGTCCGTCCCGCCGAGGGCCTCGCCGACGCGGACGAACTCGCGGTAGTAGCGCTCCAGGTCGTCACCCTTGAGCGGGCGGCGGTGGTAGCGCTCGTGCGCGGTCGCCAGCCCCCACACCACGGTCGCGTAGTTCCAGCGCAGCCAGTCGGGGTCGTCGGCGTCGTAGGCCAGCCCGTCCGGGCGGGTGCCCTTCACCGTGTGGTGCATGGCGCGGACGGTCCGGGCGAGGCGCTCGGCCGTCGCGGTGGAGCCGTAGGCCGTCCCGATGAAGAACGAGAGGGAGTGCCCGAGCCGCACGGCCGCGCCCTCGGGGTCGATGCCGCCGGTCGGGACGCCGTCGACGCGCTCGGGGATGCGGGAGTGGTCGTAGGCCATCCAGCTGATGCTCGGGTCCAGGCCCTCGATGTAGGCCGCCCCGACCAGCCCGAGCAGCAGGGTCGGCAGGTGCGAGTGGACGTACCAGACCGCGCTGCCGGGCCCGAACCAGCCGGGGTCGCCCTCCGGTCCGGCGAACTCCAGCCCGCGGAAGAACCTGGAGCGGATCTCGGCGTCGAAGGCCCGCTCGAACCGCGCCGCGATGATGGTGTTCCTCGATGGCATGCCGCACTCCCGGCCAGTCTGGTGACAGGTGTATCCAGAGTAAGTGTCTGGGTACACGCGTGTCCAGACTTCGGGGGCCGCTCCGGCCCGGCGGGGTAGGGTGGCCGGCATGGCGAGCACGCGCACGGCCGCGTCCACGCGGTGGGCCGGCGTCCCCGCGGGCCGGCGCCGCGACGAGCGGCGCGCCATGCTCCTGCGGGCCGCGTTCCGGCTGTTCGGCGAGGAGGGCGAGGCCGCCCTCACCGTCCGCGCCGTGTGCCGCGAGGCCGAGCTCCACACGCGCTACTTCTACGAGAACTTCGCCGACACCGGCGAACTGCTCGCCGCCGTCTACGACCGGGAGGCCGCCGCCCTCGGCGAGGTCCTCGCCCGCGCCCTGGACGGGGCGGGCCCCCGCCCCGACGTCCGCACGCGCGCCGGCATCCGCGGGGTGCTGAGCTTCATCAGCGACGACCCCCGCCGGGGCCGTGTCCTGTTCGCCGAGGCGCGCGGCAACGAGTTCCTGGCCGAGCGCCGCCGCGCCGCGCAGACCGCCCTGCTGGAGGGCGTCCTCGCGATGAGCCGCGCCGAGAGCCCGCCGCTCCCCGTCGTCGTCGCCGCGACGATGTTCACCGGCGCGATGACCGAGCTGGCCCGGCAGTGGGCCGACGGACGCCTGGGCGACGATCTCGACGCCGTGGTCGACAGCGCCGTCGAGCTCTCCCTGGCCCTGCACGCCGCGACCGCCCCCCACCTCCCCGCCGGTTAGCGGCACCGGGGCGGAGCCGGTCCGGAACGGTCGGCGCCTCGCGCATCTCTTCCAGGGGGAAATCGACCCTAGAGTATGGGGGACGGTCGGCGGAGAGGGGAGCGCGGTGAGCGCCGGAATCGGCACTGCGGAGGACGTTGCGGCGGAGGCGGCGCGGCGCCGGACGTTCGCGGTGATCAGTCACCCGGACGCCGGCAAGTCCACGCTCACCGAGGCGCTCGCCCTGCACGCGCAGGCGATCGAGCAGGCCGGCGCGGTGCACGGCAAGGCCGGGCGGCGCGGCGTCCGCTCGGACTGGATGGACATGGAGCGCTCCCGCGGCATCTCCATCACCTCCTCGGTGCTGCGGTTCGAGTTCGGGGACGCCCTGCTGAACCTCCTCGACACCCCCGGCCACGCGGACTTCTCCGAGGACACCTACCGGGTGCTGGCCGCCGTCGACGGGGCGATCATGCTGCTCGACTCGGCCAAGGGCCTGGAGGCGCAGACGCTCAAGCTGTTCGACGTCTGCCGGCACCGCGGCATCCCCGTCATCACGTTCGTCAACAAGTGGGACCGGCCGGGCCGCGAGCCGCTGGAGCTGCTGGACGAGGTCGAGCAGCGCATCGGCCTGCACCCGGCGCCGCTGAACTGGCCGGTCGGCATCGCCGGTGACTTCCGCGGCCTGATCGACCGCGCCGACGGCTCCTACACCCGGTTCCGCCGCACCCCCGGCGGCGCCACCCGCGCGGCCGCCGAGCGCGTCCCGGCCGACCGGGCCGCCGCCGAGGAGGGCCAGGCCTGGGTGACCGCGAACGAGGAGCTGGCGCTGCTGGAGGAGATCGGCGCCGTCCTCGACATGGACGCCTTCGCCGCCGGCTCCAGCACCCCCGTCCTGTTCGGCGCCGCGCTGCCCAACTTCGGCGTCGGCGCGCTGCTCGACACCGTGCGCCGGCTGGCGCCCGCGCCGTCCGCGCGCACCGACGCCGCGGGCCGCGCGCGCCCGGTGACGGCGCCGTTCTCCGGGCAGGTGTTCAAGGTGCAGGCGGGCATGGACCGGGCGCACCGCGACCGGCTGGCCTTCATCCGCGTCTGCTCGGGCCGCTTCGAGCGCGGCGCGACCCTCACCCACGCCCCGACCGGGCGCCCGCTGGCGACCAAGTACGCCCAGACCGTCTTCGGCCGCGACCGCTCCACCCTGGACGCCGCCTACCCGGGAGACGTGATCGGTCTGCCCAACGCGTCCGGCCTGACCGTCGGCGACACCCTGTACACCAAGACCCCCGTGACGTTCCCGCCGATCCCGGCGTTCGCGCCCGAGCACTTCATGGTGGCGCGGGTCAAGGACAACAGCCGGGCCAAGCAGTTCCGCCGCGGCATCGACCAGCTCGACGGCGAGGGCGTCGTGCAGGTGCTGCGCAGCGACCTGCGCGGCGACCAGGCCCCCGTCCTTGCCGCGGTCGGCCCCCTCCAGTTCGAGGTGTTCACCGCGCGGATGGCCGACGAGTTCGGCGCCCCGGTCGAGCTGTCCCGCCTCGACTACACGACCGCCCGCATCACCGACAAGGAGTCCGCCGAGACGCTCGACGGGCGCCGCGGCGTCGAGGTGCTCACCCGCAGCCTCGACGGCTCGTACATCGCGGTCTTCGTCGACAAGTGGCGGGTGCGCGCGATCGAACGCGAACACCCCGACCTCACCCTCACCCCCATGCTCGCCGCGGGCGTCCCGGACTGACCCCCGGCGCCGCCTAACGCCCCGGCAGCCGAGTCCCAACTTCCCCGGCCCCGGGCTCCCCTGCCGCCATGGGCACGCCAACGGTCGTTCAGCAGCGGAAAAGACCAGTTCATGGCCGTGATGGGGCAGTTCGCCCCCCTTCCGGGGCGGGTATGCGGCGCGGAGGAAGGTACCGGCCGTCCGGTACCGCGCTCCGAGGGGAGGCCACGCATGTTCGATCACTATCCGGCCGGCGGCCGTTCATCCGATCCGGCCGTCGTCCGGCGCCGCCGCCGGGCACGGATCGCGCCGCTGGCCGTCGGCGCGGCCGCCGTGGTCGCGTCCGCCGTCGCCGGATGCGGCGGCGGGTCGAGCACCTCGTCCCAACCGACGACGTCGCCCCCGACCTCGCCACCGACGACGTCGCCCCCGTCCTCCCCGACGACCGCGCCCCCGACCTCGGCCACCCCCACCGGCGGCGCCGGCGGGGCGCCCGGCGGCACGATCAAGACGGCGACCGTGGGCCAGCTGGGGCAGATCGTGGTCGACGGCCAGTCCCGGACGGTGTACCTGTTCCAGAAGGACACGGGGACCACGTCGTCCTGCTCCGGATCATGCGCCGCGGTGTGGCCGCCCGTCACGACCAGCGGGAAGCCTCAGGCCGGTTCGGGAGCGGACGCGGCGAAGCTGGGCACCACCAAGCGGAGCGACGGCACGACCGAGGTCACCTACAGCGGGCACCCTCTTTACTACTACGCGCCCGACGGCACCGCGAGCGGCAGCGCCAAGGGACAGGGGCTCAACCAGTTCGGCGCCAAGTGGTACGTGCTGTCCCCGTCCGGTTCTGCGGTGACGAAGCAGCCGTCGGGCGGCGGCGGTGGTGGCTACTGAGACGGGCCGTCCCCGGACGGCCCTGTTCGGCGGCAGGCTCGTCGCCGCCTCCCTCGCGGCGTCGGCGCTCGCCGGGTGCGCGACCGCGACCAACTCGCAGAATCCCGGCCGGACGCAGATCAGCACGGCGGAGGCGCCGCACCTCGGGCAGATCCTGGTGAACGAGAAGGGACGAACGCTGTACCTGTTCGTCGCCGACCCGCCGAACCAGTCGACCTGCTCGGGAGCCTGCGCGAGCATCTGGCCTCCGGTGACCACCGAGGGCGCCCCGACCACGGCCGGAAGCGCCCAGCGGTCCCAGATCGCCACGATCAGCCGCTCCGACGGCCCCCCGCAGATCGTCTACGGGGGCCACCCGCTGTACTACTACCAGGCCGACACCGGACGCGGCGACACCCGCGGCGAGGCCCTCACCCAGTTCGGCGCCGAATGGTACGCCGTCTCACCCCAGGGCCAACAGGTCGAGAGCGGAACGAGCGCATCGCCATGAGCAATGTGCTGCGCTATCTGGGCGTCCTGCTGCTGTTCGGCATCGGCGCGGTCCATCTCTACGAGTACCTCGCGGACCACTACCGCGTCATCCCGATCATCGGCGTGCTGTTCCTGCTCAACTTCGTCGGCGCGGTGGT
This sequence comes from Actinomadura sp. NPDC048021, assembly GCF_040653135.1. Classification (NCBI taxonomy): domain Bacteria; kingdom Bacillati; phylum Actinomycetota; class Actinomycetes; order Streptosporangiales; family Thermomonosporaceae; genus Actinomadura; species Actinomadura sp. NPDC048021. The sequence continues at coordinate 113,181 of NZ_JBEZJQ010000022.1, read as the reverse complement.
GCTGGCGCTCGCCCTGGCCGCCCCGCTGAGGTCCCTGCCCGGCCTGTCCTCCGTGCCGGTCGTCGGTCGCGCCCCCCACGCGCCCGTGGCGCTCGGAGCGATCGTCTTCTCGCTCGGAACCCTCATCGGTCTTCTGATCAGTGAGCAGAGCGCGCTGTTCGGGTTCCACGAATACGGCTACCGGACGACCGTCATGCTCGCGCTCGGCCTGGAGTCCGGCGTCGTCGTCGTCCTCTCCGCCTTCCTGGCACTCGAAGCGCGCCGGCTGCGTCCGCCCGCCGGAATGGGCAGAAGCCGAGCGTCCGTGCGCGACCAGAACGTCCCGCCCCGCCGATGAGACCGCGCTCGTGCGGGGCCTGGCTCAGGCCAGGGCAGCGATGGCGGCGTCGACGTCGGCCTCGGTCGTGTAGAGGTGGAAGGCCAGGCGCGCCGCGCCCTTGCGGACGGATGCCCGGATACCGGCCGCCGCGAGCCGTTCAGCCGCGCCCGGCCGGGCGACGCTGACGATCGCGCTGTCACCCGCCGGCATGCCGAGGCCGGCCCGGAACCGGTCGGCCATCCGCACGTCATGCTCGTGGATCTGCCCGATGCCGATCTCCAGGAGCAGCTCCAGCGTGGGGGCGGCCGCGACGTAGGAGAACCACGGAGCCGCGATGTCGAACCGGCGGGCGTCCTTCGCCAGCCGCAGCGGCGGGCCGTAGGAGGCGTCGCCGTCACCGGCGTACCAGTTGGCGGCGAGCGGCCGTATGCGGTCGCGCACGGCCGGGCTCACGTAGCAGAAGGCGGTGCCGCGCGGGCACATCAGCCACTTGTACGCCGAGACGGCGAGGACGTCGAAGGGCGTCGCGTCGACCGGGAGCCAGCCGACCGCCTGGGTGGCGTCGCCGACGACGAGCGCGCCGTGCGCCCGCGCCGCCGCGACGACCTCGTCGACGGCGGCGACCTCGCCCGTCGCGGACTGGACCAGGCTGAAGGCGACCGCGTCCGTGCGCTCGTCGATCGCGCCGGGCAGCTCGGCGGGCGGCACCGTCCGCACGTCGAGATCCTGCACGAGCCAGGGGAACAGGTTCGACGTCTGCTCGATGTCGGGGACGAGGACGCGCGAGCCCGGCGGAAGCGAGGCGGCGACCGGGGCCAGCACCTGCGAGGCGGAGGCGCCCACGGCCACGTCCTCGGCCGCGACGCCGACCAGGCGCGCGAACGCGCCGCGCGCGCGACCGGTGGACCGGTCCCACCTGTCCCAGCCGTTGGCCCCGCGGCGCCACTCGGCCAGCGCGCCCTGCAGCGCCTCGAACGCCGGCTCCGGCGGTATGCCGTAGCTCGCGGTGTTCAGCCAGCCCGGCTCCGGGTCCCACATTCGTACCGCTTCGTCCAGTTTCACGCTGGTGAGCCTAGAGCGTGCCGCGCGCGGACGAGTGTAGGGAGGGGCGGCCGCCCCTCCCCACTCGTGGTGACTGCTCCGGACAGGCCGCGGCACATGCCGCGGCCCGCCCGGCCGATGCGACCGTCAGGCGGGAGCGCCCTTCGGCGAGATGAAGCAGTGCTCGTCCTTCGACCACTGCACCTTCGGGATCGGGCGCCTGGCGGCGGCGAGCGCAGCGAGGAAGACCACGCCCATCCCGACCCAGACCAGAGGTCCGGGGGCCTGCACCGCGCCCAGGACCCCGAGAGCGGCACCGACGAAGCCGATCAAGCACCCCATCGGACTGTCGAGCAGGTAGAGCAGGCTCGACACGTGCAGCGAGACCTTGCCGCTCACCCAGGCACCGATGAACGTCGGCACCGCGAAGGACAGGATGCCGGCGCCGGTGCCCAGCAGGAGCACCTTCCCCGACGACAGCTCCGAGAACCCTCCGCCGAGGCCGAGGCTCGCCCCCCACACCGCGAGGGCGGTGAGGGGAATCGCGACGAGATCCGCCACCGCCAGGATCCTCAGCCGGTCCACGGCCTTCGGATAGTGCTCCTCGTCGTACAGGCAGTGGAGGTAGTTCCAGAAACTCCAGGCACCGAGAAGTCCGCAGACGATCCCGATCCCCGTCTCCCAGGGAGAGTGCTCGAACCCGTTCCAGGGCTCGTTGACCACCACGACTCCCGCGAACGCGGCCACGCGGAACACGACGCTCCAGACGGCGCCCCGAAGAACGCCGGCCGGCGCCTCCGCCGGATGCCGGAAGATCGTCCACAGTACGCGGCCGTTGGAGCAGAGCGGCCCCAGAGCGGACATCGTGATGATCGCCCCCATGCCCACCAGCTGGGAGCCGTAGGGGTAGCCCACGTTGATCACTGCGAGGCCGAACGCGAGGCGACCGACGACCACTCGGTCGTACGGCGTGAGCGACCGGAACGGAAGGGCCTTCCTGGTGAGCCAGACCGTGCCGCCCCAGATCACGAGGGCACCGGTCACACCCGTGACCAGCCCGCTCGCCAATGGGTCGGCCAGGGTGTTGAAGGCCCAGCCGATTTGTTGGATCAGCAATTCGATGAGTACGACAACGCCGTACACGGGTCTCTCCTTTGAGACTGCCTCCGCCCCTAGGGCGGAGTTGGCTGTGATCCCTGGGACCACGGCGTGTTCTGGCCGTTCGAGCCAGGACACGCCGGGATTCCGCAGAATCCGGACATGTCCCGGCGGATGGCCGGAACAGTGAAGACAGTGTGGGCAAGAGCGGCGGGCGCAGTGCGGTCGGCGAAGAAAAGACGCAGATCACACGGTCGGTCGCGGGCTTGGCGAGGGCGTGAACGCGAACGGCGGCACCCTCGTTCACACGAGGGTGCCGCCGTTCAGACGAACACTTCTCCGCGGCCGGTCGCCCGGATCCGCCGCCCGTCCCGGGCGCCCGGTTCAGAGGCGGCGGGACTCCAGGACGCGGCTCAGGAACTCGCGGGTGCGCGGTTCGGTGGGCTCTTCGAAGATCTGCTCGGCCGGGCCGCGTTCCAGCAGGACGCCGTCATGGAGGAAGCAGACGGTGTCGGCGATGTCGCGGGCGAACCCCATCTCGTGCGTCGCCAGGATCATCGTCATGCCGGAGTCCTTGAGCTCCCGGATGATGCCCATGACCTCGGTGACCAGTTCGGGGTCGAGCGCGGAGGTCACCTCGTCCAGCAGGAGCAGGCTCGGCCGGGTGGCCATGGCCCGGATGATCGCGACGCGCTGCTGCTGGCCGCCCGACAGCCGGTCGGGGTACTCCCCGGCCTTGTCGGCCAGGCCGAACCGTTCGAGCAGCTCGTGCGCCTGTTCCGCGGCCTCCGCCTTCGAGCGCTTGTGGACGCGGAGAGGGGCGAGGGTGATGTTGTCCAGCACCGACATGTGCGGGAACAGGTTGTAGGACTGGAACACCATCCCGATCCGCTTGCGGACCTTGTCGGGGTCCGCGCGGGGGTCGGTGATGTCGTCGTCCTCCAGGAAGATCGCGCCGTCGTCGACGGTCTCCAGGACGTTCACGCAGCGCAGCAGCGTCGACTTGCCCGATCCGGAGGCCCCGATGAGGCAGACGACCTCGTGCGGCGCGACGTCCAGGTCGACGCCGCGCAGCACCGGGTGGGCGTGGTAGGTCTTCCAGACGCCCTCGATGCGCAGCAGCGGGGTGCTCATCGGCCGCCTCCGGGGGCGCGGCGGCGTTCGGCGCGCGCCGCGAGATGGTCGGTGAACCGGGCCATCGGCACCGTCAGCGCGATGAACAGCACCGCCGTGGCCAGGTAGGGGGTGTAGTTGAACGTGTCGGCCGAGTGGATCTGCGCCTGCCGCAGCGCCTCCAGCGGACCGAGCACCGCGACGAGCGCGGTGTCCTTCTGCAGCGAGGCGAAGTCGTTGAGCAGCGGCGGGACGACCCGGCGCACCGCCTGCGGCAGCACCACGTACCGCAGGCTCTGGGCCTTGCTGAGGCCCAGCGACCGGGCCGCGGCGCGCTGGCTCGGGTGGATGGAGTCGATGCCGGCCCGGAACACCTCCGCGACGTACGCCCCGTAGGACAGGACGAGCGCGAACCCGCCCAGCACCGCCGGGCTCTCGGGCACGCCCTGCAACCGCAGCGCGGGAAGCCCGAATCCGACCAGGTACACCAGCAGGATCGTCGGGATGCCGCGGAACACGTCGGTGTAGGCGACGGCCAGCGCCCGCACCGGGAACAGCAGCGGAGTCCGCATCCCCCGCGCGAGCGCGACCAGCAGCCCCAGCACCAGGATCGCCACCTCGGCGATCAGGAAGATCCGTACGTTCAGCCAGAAGCCGCGCAGCACGTCGGGGAACGCGCCGGTGAACTCGCCCCAGTTGAAGAACGTCTCGTGCACGCGGGGCCAGCCCGGCGACCCCACCACGACGACCACCACGACCGCGGCGCACAGCACCGTCGAGGCCGCGGCCACCGATCCGGACCGGACGTCGGCGCGGCGGCGCCGGCGCTCGCGTTCGCGCTGCCGCTCGCTCTTGACCCAGGCGGTCTGCCCGCCCGCCTGCGCGGTCACTTCAGGACGGGTGCGCCGGCCGACGCGGTCAGCCACTGCTGCTGGATCTTCGCCAGCTCACCGGACGACTTCAGCTGCCCGATCGCCTGGTCGAGGCAGCCGGCGAGCCCGCTGCCCCGCTCCATCAGCAGCCCGAAGTGCTCGGTGGCGCCGCCCTGCGACTGCGGCAGCTGACCGACGATCTTCGAGTCGTCGATCTGCGCGGCGGTGACGTAGAAGGCGGTCGGCAGGTCCACCACCAGCACGTCCACCTGCTTGTTCTTCAGCGCGTTCACCGCGTCGATCTGCGTGTTGAAGATCTTCGGCTCGTCGGCGGGCTTGAGCTGGTTCTTCACCGCCTGCAGCGACGTCGTCCCGACCTGGACCGCGATGCGCGCCTTGCTCAGCTCCGCGACGGTCTTGGCGTTCTCGAACTTGCCGCCCTTGAGCGTCACGACGCCCTGCTGCACGTCGTAGTAGCCGTCGCTGAACGCGACCGCCTTCTCGCGCGCGGGGGTGACCGAGATCTGGTTGATGTCGAAGTCGAAGGTCTTGGGCCCCGGCGCGTACGACGACTCGAACGACTGGGTCTTCCAGACCACCTGGTCCTTGGTGAAGCCGAGCCGGCCGGCGACCGCGTAGGCGACGGCGCCCTCGTAGCCCTGCCCGTTGGACGGGTCGTCGTCCTTGAACCACGGCTCGAACGCCGGCTTGTCGGTCGCGATGGTGAGCTTGCCGGGCGACTTCAGCGGCAGCTTGTCCTTGGCGCAGGAGGCGGGGCTCTTGCTCGCCGAGGCACCGGAGTCCTCGTCCTGCGGGGCGCAGGCGCTGACGGCGAGGGCGAGCGCGGCGGCGCCGGCGAGCGTTGCCACGAGGGGACGGCGGATCACAGGAGATTCCTCCGGCGGTGAGAGGGGGTAAGGGTCATGGACGCGGCACCGCGCGCAGAGTGAGGGTCTGCGCGCCGGCCAGGCCGAGGGCGTCGGCGGCACGTCCCTGGTTGACGCCCAGGGCGAGCCATCCGGACGAATCGGTCCACAGCAGCGGCTCCCCGACCGCGACGCTGCCGAAGGTGAGCTGGAACGGGACGCGGACCGTCCGGGACGGACCGCCTGCAACGTTCCACTCCACGTCAAGGGGGGTGCCCGGCTCCAGCGTGCCGAACGCCTCCGCCAGATCGCCGGGCTCGGCGCCCAGCACCTGGCTGCCGAACCGGTCGGTGTACAGCACGGGAACGGTCAGCTCCCCTGGCCGGACCACCGGGGGCGGGACGTCCAGCGGCAGCGGGTCGACGGCCGCACCGAGATCCGCCGCGTCCACCCCTGCCGCGACGTGGGCGGCGGCGGGAGAGAAGACGTCACGTCCGTGGAACGAGGTCGAGACCTGGGGCAGCCGGTAGGCCGGGTTCTCCAGCGCGTGCGCCCGGACGATCCCGCCCAGCGCCTCCGCCGCCGGCACCAGCAGCCCGTTGTCCGGCCCGACCAGCACATCGCCGCGCCCGGTCGCGATCGCCAGCGGCCGGCGCGAGGTGCCCACGCCCGGATCCACGATCCCGACGTGCACGCCCACCGGCAGGTACGGCAGCGCCTGCCGCAGCAGCATCGCCCCCTCCCGCACGTCGAACGGCGTGATCTCGTCGCTGAGCACCAGCACGTTCGCGTCCGGGGCGATCCCGTACACCACCCCGGCGCAGATCGCCGTGTACGCCGCGCCGAAGTCGGTCGCCAGGCTGACGAACGGACGACTTTGCGGCATGGGCGACCTCATGAAACGGAAGGGATGGGTGGTACGAGAGTGGAAATCCTACCAAGTCGATAGATTAGCCAACTCCGCCGCCTCCCCGTGCGCCAACGGCCCGACCGCGATCCCGCGCCGCCACCCTCACTCGCCCCGCCTTCCGCGGCACCGAAGGCTTGCTGGTCCCGGACCGCTGGGGACGGTCGTCCACACAGGAGGACTGGTGCCAAGGTGAGCCCCGCGGGGGCGGGGCCGGCTGCCAGTCGGAACAATGCAGAACAAGACAACCGGGTGGGTCGCGGGAGCGATCCTCCTTCTGATCGTCGGCGGAACGGGGACGACCGGACTCCCCGGGTCCGGTTCCTCCTCGGGTGGCTCCGGCGGCCCTGCCGCCCCGGCCGCTCCGGCCGCTCCCCACAGCGGGGAGACGCAGGTGACCTCCCGCCTCTGGCAGATGCAGACCGGAGACTGGAAGGTCTTCCTGAAGGACGGCGGAACGGTCAACCTGCCCAAGGCCGTGGGCGACAAGTGCGACCACGGCAGCACCTACTCCTACGCGCAGAAGGCGTGCAAGGGATAGGCGCCGATTGACCGGAGTTCCTGGAGCGCACCGGCGCTCCAGGAACTCCGAACCTCGGCGCCCCGCGTTCCACGGCGTTCCTCCGCACCGGCCGCTACGGATCGCCTGGCGCGGCCGTGTGGTGGGGGTGCCCGTGGGTGCGCCGCTCCTCCTTGAGCCGTGCCTCGTAGAGGTGCCGTCGACCAGCGGTCAACGACTCCCGTACGCGCGCCTCATAACGTCGGAGCGGTTCGTAGTAGGTGTCTTCGTACTCCTCGACCGCCTGGAAGCTCCAACGGTCCGGGAGGACGTTGCGGCCCACGAGTTCGCGCGACAGCTCGTCCGCGAGTTCCTGGTGCCCGGCCTTGGCGAGCAGCTCGGCCGCGTCGCCCAACTCGAAGTCGGCCTTGCCGGTGAGCTGGTGCCACGAGTAGAGATGGCCCCGGGCGCGCTCGACGCTCTCCAGGGCCTCGCTCAGCTTGCCCACGGCTTTCACGGTCGCCTCGTCGGGCTCGGGACTGCTGCCAGCGATCATGCGGGCTTACCTTCCCCTCTGACCTCCGATGATGCGCTCCCCCGCGCCTCCGCACCGACCGGCGGCCTAGACTGCTGGGCCGGATCAGGTCGCTTCACGGCAAGGGGTCTCATGGGCAACGGCGTCCCGCCTCAACGGCAGAGTCCGGAGAGCGACCGGCTCGCGGAGCGCATGGAGGCGGCGTCGGACGCGGAGAAGGCGTCCATCCTCGTCGACCACTACGCGGCGGCCACCGCCGGACCTCCCTCGGCGTGGACGGACGAGTTCGTCGCCCGGGTCGAAGAGTTCGGGCTCTCCGTACTGCAGATCCGGCGAGCGGCCACAGACCTCGCCTGGCTGGCTCGCAAGAACGGTCAGGGCTACCTGGACGAGACCGACCGGGCGCGCATCCTGGCGGCGAACAACACCCGTACCGCGCGGCTCTGCCTCGTCTACATCCATGGCCAGCGGCTGCGCTTCGACTTCAAGTTCGCGCAGCTCCACCGGCTCTGTATCGGCTGGCTGGCCGAGTTCGACGACGACGCCCTCGTCCTGAGCTTCGCGGCCTTCTCCGCACTCGGCACCCGCGCTTCGAACGCGCCCGGCCTGTTCCGGCGGGCGGTCGACGCTCCCGACGCGGACGACAAGAGCAACCAGGTGCTCCTGACGGGCATCAATTTCGCCGACCACTTGCCGGAACAGCCGCAGATGATGCTGGACCTCTCCGACGAGATGATGGCGCGCGGCCAGGAGAACGCCATTGTCTACTACCGGCGCGCGTCGGCATATCGGAAACTGGGCCGGTTCGCTGACGGGCTCCACGAGATAGACCGGGCGATAGACGCCCTCGGCCCCGGCGACGTTCTGGTGCACGAACAGTTCACGCAGGAGCGGCGCTCGATCATCCTGGCCCAGGATCTGCAGAACCAGATGGAGCGCAACACCCAGGCCATCGCGGACTCCATCGCCGCCCAGGTGGACGAGAGAATCGCCGCGGCGTCGGCCGAGCTCGAACAACGACTCGACGAAGCGTCGCTGAGGCTCGCCCAGCGCGTCGACGCGGCGCAGGAGATGGTCTCGTCCGGCCTGCTCAAGATGGTGGAGATCCTCGGGCTCTTCGTCGCCCTCGTCGGTTTCATCGCCGGGTCCGGAGCAGTGGTGATCAAATCGCAGGGCCTCCAGGAGCGGGCGCTCTCCATGCTCCTGGTGGTCGGCGGGGCTTTGGTCTTCTTCACTCTCCTGCGGCTCGTCACCACCGTGGGACGGCGGCGGGTGCGAGCGGAGAGGTAGCCTCCGGCCCCCTTGCTATGCTGGCGCCAAGTTCAACTTAGGCGGCTATTGTGAGCGAAAAGAACGCTTTCTACCACCCCGAGATTATTTGCCCCGAACGGACGATCGGGCGGCGCACGTTCGATTTCTCGCGGCAGGTCGCCGTGATGGCGATAATCAACCGCACTCCCGATTCATTCCACGACCGGGGCCGCACTTTCGCCTTGGACAAGGCATTGGTCGCAGTAGAGAACGCGCTCGTCCACGAAGCCGACTGGCTGGACATCGGCGGCGTCCCTTTCGCTCCCGGGCCTCCGGTGAGCGTCGAAGAGGAGATCGACCGCGTGGTCCCGGTCATCGAGGGCGCCCGATCCCGCACCGACGCGGTGATCTCCGTCGAGACGTACCGGCCCGAGGTCGCCCGCGCCGCCTTCGCCGCCGGCGCCGACGTCCTGAACAACACGAGCGGCCTGCACGACCCCGCCCTCGCCGACGTGGTCGCGGAGGCCGGCGCGACCCTCATCGTCACGCACAGCCTCGCCGACCCCCGGACGCCCTACCCTCGCCCGCAGTACGACGACGTGGTCACCGAGGTCGCCGAGTTCCTCCGCCTGCGGGCGGCCCTGGCCGAGAAGCACGGCGTGCCGGCGGACCGGATCATCATCGACCCCGGCCACGACCTGAACAAGAACACCCACCACTCGCTCGAACTGACCCGCCGCCTCCCGGAGATCGCACAGCTCGGCTACCCGCTGCTCGTCGCCGTCTCGAACAAGGACTTCATCGGCGAGACCCTGGAGCGGGACCAGCACGACCGCGTCGAGGGCACCATCGCCACCCTCGTCGTCTCCATCCTGAGCGGCGCGCGCATCGTCCGGGTCCACGACGTCGCGGAGGCGAGGCAGGCGGTGAACATGGTCGAGAGCATCCTCGGCTGGCGCCCGCCCGCCTACGTCCGCCACAACGTCGTCTAGCCCTGGGCCCTGCGGTACCGCAGGTAGAGGTAGTTCTCGTCCGGGATCGCGTGGCACAGTTCCATGCGCTGCAGGTCGATGGCCGGGCCGTCGAGGACGCGCGCGGCGTCGCCGGCGGTGACGACCGGACTCAACGTCAGGCACAGCTCGTGCAGCCAACCCGCGGCGGCGATCTGGGCGAGCAGGACCGGCCCTCCCTCGCAGAGCTGGCGCTCGTACCCCTTGTCGGCCAACCGCCGCAACGCCATGCCCATGTCCGTGGAGTCGGTCCCGCACACCAGGACCTCGGCGTGCTTCTCGGCCTCGCGAAGCCGGTCGGCCGGGGCCGCCCCGCACGTGATGACGATCGGCGGCGCGGGCGCCTCCGCGAACAGCGGCCCGTCGAAGTCGAACCGCAGGCTCCGCGACACGATCGCCAGCTTCCGCGCCTCCTTCGGATACGCCCCGTACTCCCGGACGGTCGTGGCCCCCATGATCACGACGTCGGCCAGCGTCCTGAGCCGCTGCATGAGGGCCCAGTCCCCCGCGTACCCGAGTGCGCTGGTGCTCCCCTGGTACTGGATCCCCCCGTCGAGCGACGCGATCATGTTCGCCCGCAGCCACGGCGTCGTCTCCGGATAGGCGTACTGCTCCAGCATCGCGCTCACGTCCATCTGAGCACTGTAAAGGCTGCCGCCGTCCCGCCCCCGCCCCGGACCATGTGATCATCAAGGCCGTGCGCCCGGACGAGGAGGAGTGCCATGCCCCTGATCTCGATCATCACCGCCGTACGGAGGCCGATCCCCGGCTACCTGCGGCAGGCCGCCGCCGGCGTCGCGGCGCAACGCCTCCCCCCTGGCTGGGACCTCGAATGGCTCGTCCAGGAGGACGGGGACGCCCCGACCGCCCGCGACCTGTGCTCGGGCGCGCTCTACGAGGCGAACGGCGCCCAGCTCGGCACCGGTACGACGAGGAACTTCGCCCTGAGCCGGGCACGCGGCGAACTGGTCGCGGTGCTCGACTATGACGACGTCCTTCTCCCCGACGGCCTCGCGACGCTCATCCCCGCCTTCGAGGAGCATCCCGGCATCGGCTGGACGATCGGCCAGGCCGACGATCTGATCGACGGACGCCGCGTCCCCTACCCCCTGGCCTACCCCTGCGGCCTGGTGCCCGCCGGAACGATCGGCCGCCTGTACGAAGAGACGGGCCTCTGCCAGGCGGCCTGCGCCGGCCTGGTCGCCCCCGCCGACCTGATCCGCGCCTTCGGCGGCTGGGGCGCCCTCCCCCGCGCGCAGGACGTGGCCCTGTTCATCGCCCTCAGCGAAGTCTTCGACGGCTACCAGGAACCCTCGGTGACCTGGCTCTACCGAAAGCACCCCGACCAGAGCACCCACCCCACAAAGCCCGACACATGGGGCGAGCACCAGGACCGCTTCATCCGTCACCGCCTGAACGCCGTCCGCGCCGGAAAGCTGCTCCCGGAGACCGTCCCCTGACCCGATCCAAGGGTCGCCGTCTGCCGGGCCGGGTCCGGGGTGCTCGTCCCGCCGGAGGTCAGGACGAACCGGACGGGGCCCGGCTCAGATCCACGACGCAGAAGATGTTGCCGTCCGGGTCGGAGAGGACCACGAAGTCAGCGTCTGGGGGATACAGGTCCCAGTCGACTCTGGTGGCTCCCAACTCGACCAGACGCGCGACCTCGGCCTCCTGCTCGTCTGTGGTGTCCGTCAACAGGTCGAGGTGGATGCGCGGGTGCGCTTCGGCGGGCGAACTGCTGTGCATCAGAGCGAGCGCCCGGCCCGACCCATCCGCGTATTCCAGTGTCCGCCAACGTGGGCTCTCCCACTCGGACACGGGCACCAGGTCCAGCGCGGACGTCCAGAAGGCCACGGCCCGGGGAATGTCGTTCACGCCGATCACAGGAAAGCCGAGTCTGAGCATGACCCCGAGTCTAGGCAGCACCCAACCTGATCGGTCAGCAGTGAAGTCGGCCGGCCACAGCGCCCCCGCGACCTCTAAACGGGTGGCGCGCGCCCGCCTGTGCCAACTCGTCGGACGCGAAGCGTGAGGCGACGTAGCTGTACTTCACTGCCGTACGGGCACCAAAAAGGCCGGTGTCTCTTCGGAGAACCGGCCTTTGACCTGGGTGGAGCTGAGGGGATTTGAACCCCTGACCCCCTCGATGCGAACGAGGTGCGCTACCGGACTGCGCCACAGCCCCGAGGACTCCGTAAGGTTAGCAAACATCGGGGACTGCTCGCGCACCGGTTATTCGCCGACGGCGCGGCGGTCGTCGGCGTACTGGTCGAAGACCTCGTCGGGGGTGACGAGCTCGATGACCTCGGCGGTCTCGGCGGCCTCGGCGGCTCTGCGGGCCTGCAGGGCGCGGGCGCGGGCCGCGGCGCGGGCCTGGGCGGCGGCGCGGCGGCGGGCGGTGTCCATGCCCACGGCGACGCGCAGGAGCGCCAGGTGGCCGGCGAGCAGCAGGACCGGGGGCGCGACGATCCACCAGGGCGTGAGGCCGGAGGCGGAGATCGCCACAGAGGTGAGGAGCAGCGCGGCGAGGCCGCTGGTGCGGCGGCGGCGCCGGGCGATGACGGCGGCGCGGCCGCCCGGGCGGCGCGGCGCGGGGAGGCCCTCCTCGCGGAGGGTCTCCTCCTCGTGGAGCGTCTCCTGGTCGTCGGCGTCGTCCTCGGCGGCCTGCTCGTCGGGACGCTTGTGCAGGAGGCGGGAGATTCCCGTGGTCTCGGTGTCGCGGCGCAGCCACATGGGTACCAGGACGACGGCCCAGACGGCGACGATCGCGAGGTAAAGGACGGCGCTGCTCATCGGCCCCACCGTTCCAGGGCACGCTCGCGAGGCGGGCCGACTTTCGGCGCGCGAACGTGCAATGGGAGCAGGGTCACGCCCCGCACGGTACGAGGGGCTGTCAGAGGTTGACGAGCATAAGGGGCGGTGTGTCGCGAGATCGATCTCGCCGTTACTCTCCGTTTGCCGGGACTTCTCGATCGCAGGATTCTTACGGCGGGAAAGTCATGGGCCGCTCAGGAGCGCCGGGGAAATGCCTGTTTCCGGTCTGCCAGCCAGCGGGCGCGCAGGCCACCGGGCACGTCCTCGACGGTGAGGGCGTAGCAGATGTGGTCGCGCCAGGCGCCGTCGATGTGGAGATGGCGGCGGCGAATTCCCTCTTCGCGGAATCCGAGTTTTTCGACGACGCGGCGGCTCGCGGTGTTCTCCGGACGGATATTGGCTTCGAGCCGGTGCAGGCCGACGGTGAAGAAACAGTGGTCGACGGCGAGGGCGACGGCGGTGGGAATGACGCCGCGGCCGGCGACGCGCCGGTCGACCCAGTAGCCGATCTGCGCGGACCTCGCCGAACCCCAGACGATCGCGCCGATGGTGAGCTGCCCGGCGAAATCGTCCTCATGGGTGACGACCCAGGGAAGGGCGAGGCCGTGGCGGGCTTCGCGGCGCATGGTGTGGACCATGCTGATGTAGGGGCCGAGGCCGCTGCGGAACAACGGCGTCTCGGGATTGGTCGGCTCCCAGGGGCGGAGCCAGTCGGCGTTGCGGACCCGCAGCTCGCGCCAGACGGCGGCGTCGCGGTGCCGCAGCGGGCGCAGCCCTACAGGGCCCTCGGTCAGGGTGACCGGCCATCCCCGCAAACGTTCCACGGTTCCATGATTCCCTGGTCGGATGTCTGAACGCCATATTGTCCCCGAGAAATCGGGCACGCGGGACGTTCGGCCACCGTCGTCACACCCGTCGGCCCCGTTTCATGACCCAGTCGACGCGCAGGTCGTCGTCCAGGACGACCAGGTCGGCGTCCTTGCCGGGCTCCAGTGACCCGACGCGCGCGTCGATGCCGAGGGCGCGCGCCGGGGTGAGGGACGCGGCCTCGGCGGCGCGCTCGATCGGCTGGCCGGCGTCGGTGACGGCGCGGCGGAACGCGTCCGCCATGGTGATCGTGCTGCCCGCGATGGACGTCCCGCCCGCGAGGGTGGCGCGGCCGCCGCGGACCTCGACGTCCATCACGCCGAGACGGTAGTCGCCGTCGCCCATGCCGGCGGCGGCCATCGCGTCGGTGATGAGCGCGACGCGGGGCGTGGCGGCGAACACGAGGCGGGCCACGGCGGGCTCCACGTGGATGCCGTCATTGATCAGTTCCACGGTGACCCGGGGGTCGTTCAGAGCGGCGGCGACCGGCCCGCCCTCGCGGTGGTGCAGGGGGCGCATCGCGTTGAACAGGTGCGTCGCCACGCGCGCTCCCGCGTCGAACGCCGCCCGGGCCGCCTCGCCGGTGCCGTCGGTGTGGCCGACCGCCGCGATCACGCCCGCGTCCACCGCCTCCCGGACGAGGTCGAGGGCGCCCGGCAGCTCGGGCGCGAGAGTGATCATGCGGAGGTGCCCGCGGCCGAGGCGGACGAGGCGGCGGAACTCGGCGGGGTCCGGGTCGCGCAGGAGCGCCGGGTCGTGCGCGCCGCAGCGCGAGCGGGCCAGGTAGGGGCCCTCCAGGTGGACGCCCGCGATCACGCCGTCGGCGGCGAGTCCGGCCAGGCCCTCGACGGCGGCGGCCAGTTCGTCCGGGTCGCCGGTGACGAGGCTCGCGATCGTGGTGGTGGTGCCGTGGGCGAGGTGGAAGGAGGCGGCCCGCTGGGCCTCGTCCGGGTTCCCGAGCTGGTAGGAGGCTCCCGCGCCGCCGTGGACGTGCATGTCGACGAAGCCGGGCACCACGTGCCGGCCGGCGAGGTCGATCACTTCGCCGGGGGCGGGGCCGTCCGCGATCGTGCCGCCGGCGATGTGGAGGGCGCCGTCGCGGACACCGTCCGGAAGGACGATCCGCGCGTTGGTCAAGGAAACGGCGCCGTCGCCGACCGGCCTCGCCATGGAACCCCCCAATGCACGCATTTGATCGTTGTTGATTGTTCCACGGCCCATGCGCTCAGGTAAGACCAGGGGCGCGCAGGGCTAGAATCCGCGGGTGACCACCTTTCCGGACTCCCGTCCACCCGCGGGAAAGGCGACCGGCGTGACCCGGCACGAGCGCTGGAACGCGCTGCTCGAACTGCTCGCGGACGCCGGACGGCTGACCGTCGAGGAGGCGTCCGTGCGCATGGGGGTGTCGGCCGCGACGATCCGCCGCGACTTCGACCAGCTCGCGCAGCAGCAGATGCTGACCCGCACCCGCGGCGGCGCCGTCGCGGAGAGCGTCAGCTACGACCTGCCGCTGCGGTACAAGGCGGCGCGGCACGCGTCGGAGAAGCAGCGGATCGCGGCGGCGACCGCGGAGCTGGCCGAGCCCGGGTCGATCATCGGGCTGAACGGCGGCACGACGACCTCGGAGGTCGCCCGGGTGCTCGCCACCCGCGCCGACCTGCACGCCGAGGGGCCCACCCCGGCGATCACGATCGTGACGAACGCGCTGAACATCGGCAACGAGCTGGCCGTCCGCCCGCATGTGAAGATCGTCCTGACGGGCGGGGTGCCGCGGCCGCAGTCCTACGAGCTGACCGGGCCGCTCGCCACCGGCATCTTCGACCACGTGACGCTGGACGTGGCGGTCATCGGGGTGAACGGCGTGACCGCGAGGCACGGCGCGACCTGCCACAACGAGGGCGAGGCCGTGGTGAACCGGCTGATGGCCGAGCGCGCCGACCGGGTGGTCGTGGTCGCGGACGGCTCCAAGATCGGCCACCGCGCGTTCGCCCGCATCTGCGGCACCGACGAGATCGACGTCCTGGTGACGGACGCGGCGGCGCCCGAGTCCGAACTCGCCGCGTTCACCGACGCCGGCGTCCGCGTCATCCAGGCCTAGCCTCCGACGGGCGCGGCCGGGGGGAGGCGGGCTAGACCTGCGGGCGTGGGTGGTCGCCGCCGTTGATCTGGTCCACCGCGTGGGGCAGGACGCGGGCCAGGACGGTCATGCCGTCGCGGACGCCGCCGGTCGAGCCGGGCAGGTTGACGATGAGGGTGCGGCCCGCGACGCCGGCGAGGCCGCGCGACAGGATCGCGGCGGGGACCTTCTCGCGTCCCTCCAGCCGGATGGCCTCGGCGATCCCCGGGACCTCCCATTCGATGACCGGCCGGGTCATCTCGGGGGTCTGGTCGGTGGGGGTGAGGCCGGTCCCGCCGGAGGTGACGACGACGTCGTACCCGGCGGCGACCGCGTCGCGCAGGACGCCGGTGACGGGTTCGCCGTCCGGGACGACGACGGGGCCGTCCACCTGGCAGCCGAGGTCCTCCAGCATCTCGACCAGCACCGGGCCGGACCTGTCCTCGTAGAGGCCCGCCGCGGCGCGGTTGGAGACGGTGACCGCCATCGCCCGGATCACCGGCGCCACACCCCGGTCTTGCCGCCGGTCTTCTCCTCGACCCGGACCTCGGTTATCACGGCGGCGGGGTCGACGGCCTTCACCATGTCGACCAGCGCGAGCGCGGCGACGGTGACGGAGGTGAGCGCCTCCATCTCCACGCCGGTGCGGTCGGCGGTGCGGGTGACGGCCGTGATCGCGACGCCGTCGTCGTCGACGGCGAGGTCGACGGTGACGCCGTGCAGCGCGATCGGGTGGCACAGCGGGACGAGGTCGGGCACGCGCTTGGCCCCCATGATCCCCGCGATCCGGGCGACGGACAGGGCGTCGCCCTTGGGGATGTCACCGGCGCGCAGGAGGGCGACGCATTCGGGCGACAGTCGGACGAACCCCGTGGCCGTGGCCGTCCGGGACGAGACGTCCTTCGACGACACGTCGACCATGCGGGCCGATCCCTGGTCGTCCAGATGGGTGAACTCGGACCCCATGGCGCTCATGACGGCAACCTCATGACCTCGACGTGCGAACCGGCCGGCATGGCTTCGGCGTCCTCCGGGATCTCGATGAGCGCGTTCGCGGACGACAGGGACCCGAGCTGGTGCGAGCCCTGCACGCCCGCCGCTGTGACGGTGTAGAAGCCCCGAGTGAACGAGAGTCTGCCTCGCAGGAAGTGGCGCAGCCCCGCGGGGGACTTGATGTCCTCGGCGACGACGGCGCTCACTGTGGGAAGCGGTTCTGGGGGCAGCCCTTGCATGACGCGTAGGGCGGGACGGACGAACACCTGGAACGACACGTACGCGCTCACGGGGTTGCCAGGAAGCGTGAAGACCGGAGTGCCTTCCAGGAGGCCGAACCCCTGCGGCTTGCCCGGACGCATCCGCACCTTGTGGAAGTTCACAGTTCCGGTACCGGCGAGGACTTCTTTGACGACGTCCCTGGTGCCCATGGAGACGCCCCCGGTGGTGACGATGGCGTCGGCCCGGACGAGCTGGTCGTGAAGCATCTCCAGGACCTTGGCGGGCTCGTCCTGCACCGTGGCCTGCCGGTAGCCCGTTCCGCCCGCCTCGACCACGGCGGCGGTGAGCATGAAGCTGTTGGACTCCCAGATCTGGCCGGGCGCCAGCGGGCTGCCCGGCTCGCGCAGTTCGTCGCCCGTCGAGACCACCACGATGCGCGGCCTCGGCCGGACGGTCACCCGGGACCGCCCGACCGCCGCGAGCATGCCGATCTGCGGGGCGGCGAGCCGGGTGCCTGCCTCGGCGACGACCTGCCCGGCGAGGACGTCCTCCCCCGCCCGGCGGATGTAGTTGCCCGGCGGCGCGGCGCGCGAGATCCGGACGGTGGCGTTGCCGCCGTCCGTCCACTCGACGGGGATGACGGCGTCGGCGCCGGCCGGCAGCGGGGCGCCCGTCATGATCCGTGCGGTCAGCCCGGGCCGGATCGCCGACAGGCCGGAGTCGCCCGCGACGATGTCGCCGACGACGGGCAGCGCGACGGGGCTCGCCTCGGTGGCCGCCGCGATGTCGGCCGCGACCACGGCGTAGCCGTCCATCGCGGAGTTGTCGAACGGCGGCAGCGGCACCGGCGCGGCGACGGCCTCGGCGAGCACCGTGCCCTGCGCCTCCAGCAGTGCCAGGTCAAGCGGCGGCAGCGGCGCCACGCTGCCGAGGATCTCCGTCAGATGCTCGTCGACCGTTCTCATAGCCACGGCCCCAGTCTGACGCCTCGTCACGAATCCGAGGTGTCGCCCACGCCGTCCTGCGTCCGGACGAATTCCCGCAGCCACGGCAGGAACTCCGGCGCCAGATCCGGACGGTCCGCCGCGAACTGGACGACCGTCCGGAGGTACTCCAGCTTGTTGCCGGTGTCGTAGCGGCGGCCGCGGAACTTGACGCCGTAGACGCCGCCGCCCTGGTCGGCGGGCATGTCGGCGAGGGTGCGCAGCGCGTCGGTCAGCTGGATCTCGCCGCCGCGGCCGGGCGGGGTCTTCTCCAGGACGTCGAACACCGCGGGGTCGCAGACGTAGCGGCCGATGATGATCCAGTTGCTGGGGGCCTCCTCGGCGGCGGGCTTCTCCACGAGGTCGGAGATGCGGACGACGTCGTCCTCGTCCGTCGCCTCGATGGCCGCGCACCCGTACGCCGACACCTGGTCGGGCTCGACCTCCATCAGCGCGATGACGCTGCCGCCGTACTGGCCGCGCACCTCGATCATCCGCTGCAGCAGCTTGTCGCGGGCGTCGATCATGTCGTCGCCGAGCAGCACCGCGAACGGCTCGCGGCCGACGTGCTGGCGGGCGCAGTGCACCGCGTGCCCGAGGCCGCGCGGCTCGCCCTGCCGGACGTAGTGCATGATCGCCAGGTCGCTGGACTCGTGCACGGCCTCCAGGCGCTCGTCGTCGCCCTTGGCGCGCAGCGCCTCCTCCAGCTCGTAGGCTCGGTCGAAGTGGTCCTCGATGGACCGTTTGCTGCGCCCGGTGATCATGAGGACGTCGGACAGCCCGGCGTCGACCGCCTCCTCGACGACATACTGGATCGCCGGTTTGTCGACGATGGGCAGCATTTCCTTGGGAGTCGCCTTGGTCGCGGGCAAGAATCGGGTACCGAGGCCGGCCGCCGGGACGACCGCTTTGAGCACTGGTGCAATGTCGGCCATATACACGACCCTAGCCATCCGCGAGGACCACAGCGTGCACCCCACCGCCACGAAGACCGGCCTCCGGGCCGAACTACTCGCACGACGTGCGGCGATGCCGCCCGAGACGCGCTCCGGCGCGGCGCGCCCGATCCGGGACGCGCTGCTGTCGGTCCCGGAGGTGGAGATGGCCGGGACGATCGCGGCCTACGTCTCCATAGGCGACGAGCCGGACACGCGGAGCCTGCTGTTCGCGCTGTGGAAGCGCGGGACGTACGTGCTCGTCCCCCGGCTGCTCCCGGACGGCGACCTCGACTGGGCGTCCTACGAGGGGCCCGACTCGCTCGTCCCGGGGGCCCGCGGGTGCCTGGAGTCGTCCGAGCCGCCGCGCGGCCCCGGCGCCGTGGCCAGCGCGGACGTCGTGCTGGTGCCCGCGGTGGCGGTCGACCGGTCGGGCGTGCGCCTCGGCCGCGGCGGCGGCTCCTACGACCGGGCGCTCGCGCGCGTGGGCCCGGCGATCCTCACCGCCGCGCTGCTGTACGACGGCGAGCTGGTGGAAAGCGTGCCCGCCGAGCCGCACGACCAGCGCGTCCGGGCCGTGGTGACCCCGGCGCGGGGGCTGGTCCGCCTGGGCTGACCTGCTCGGCGGCGGCGCCCTGCTCGTAGAGTGAGAGGGCCGAGATCGCGGACGGGGGACGCGGTCGGGCACGGCCTGACGGGAGGTAAGAGATGACGGCGCCGTGGCGGATCCTTTCCCTGCCCCCGATCGCGGACGAGATCGTCCGAGGGTTGTTCGCGCCGCTGGGAGACGCCGCCGAGGTGGCGTTCCCGCAGGCCAGAGACCGGGCGGGCCTGCTCGCCGCGCTCGCCGGCGCCGACGTGGTGATCGGCGACTTCACCGGCCGGCTGGCGCTGGACGCCGAGGCCGCGGCGGCGGCGCCGCGGGTGTCGTTCGTCCAGATGCCCGCGGTCGGGACCGACAGCATCGACGTCGCGGCGTGGGCGGCCGCGGGCGTGCCGGTGGCGAACGCGGCGGGCTTCAACGCGCGCGGGGTCGCCGAGTGGGCGGTCGGCGCGGCGTTCGCGCTGTGCCGCAACCTCGCGAGGGGCGACCGGGCCGTCCGCGCGGGCGGATGGCCGCAGATGGAGATGGCGGCGCTCGGCCCGCGCGAGATCCACACGCAGCGGGTCGGCATCGTCGGGTTCGGCGCGATCGGCGCCGAGGCCGCGCGGCTGTTCGCGGCCCTGGGCTGCACGGTGTCGTACTGGACGAGGCGGCGGCGTCCCCAGGCCGCGGCGACGTACCGGGAGCTGGACGAGCTCATGGCGATGTCCGACGTCCTCGTCATCGCCCTGCCGCTGACCGAGGAGACCAAGGGGCTGATCGGCCCGGAGCGTCTCGCCCTGCTCCCGGACAAGGCGCTGCTGGTGAACGTGGCGCGCGGGGGCATCGCGCCGGACGACGCCGTCCTCGCCGCGCTGGAGTCGGGACGTCTGGCCGGGGCGGCCCTGGACGTGTTCGAGCAGGAGCCGCTTCCGCAGGGGCATCCGCTGCGTTCCCGTGAGGACGTCCTGCTCTCGCCGCACGCGGCGGGGGCGTCCGTCCAGTCGCAGCTGAACCTGCTGGGCATGGTGCGCGACAACGTCACCGCGGCCGTTCAGGGACGAGACGTACTGAACGTGGTGAACGGGATCAAACCACAGGTCAACCGGCGATAGCGGCCACGCCGGACACGCCATCCCTCAATCGTAAATATGCGATTCGTCCGCGAATCTGTAGGATTCCTAAACGATCAACTTTGACGACCCCGAAGGGTGGGATGTGCACCTCGACATCTGGCTACTCCTCGGGGCCACGCTCGTACTCAGCGCCATCATCGCGGTCCGGCTGTCGCACCAGGCGGGCCTTCCCACGCTGCTGGCGTACATGGGCCTCGGCCTTCTCATCGGCGAGTCCGGCCCCCTCCACATCCGGTTCGACAACGCGGAACTGGCCGAGACGCTCGGCCTCGCCGCCCTCGTGCTCATCCTCGCCGAGGGCGGAATCACCACCAGCTGGCGGCGCGTGCGGCCCTCGGTGCCGGCCGCGCTCAGCGTCTCCACCCTCGGCACCCTGATCAGCATCGTCGTCGTCGCGCTCGCCGCCATGTGGCTCGTCGGCCTGGAGTGGCGCCCGGCGTTCCTGCTGGCCGCCGTGCTCGCCCCCACCGACGCGGCCGCGGTGTTCTCGGTGCTGCGGCGGCTGCCCCTGCCGTCCCGGCTGACCGGCCTGCTGGAGGCCGAGTCCGGCTTCAACGACGCCCCGGTCGTGATCATCGTGGTCACGCTGAGCGCCCACACCGCCGTCCCCAACATGGCCGAACTGCTCGGCGTCATGGTCTACGAGCTGGTCGCGGGCGGCATCGTCGGCGTCGCCATCGGCTGGCTGGGCGCCCAGGCGCTGCGCCGCGTCGCGCTGCCCGCGTCCGGCCTCTACCCCATCGCCGTGCTGTCGCTTTCCATCGGCTCCTACGGGGCCGCCTCACTGATGCACGCCAGCGGGTTCCTCGCCGTCTACGTCAGCGCCCTCGTCCTCGGGAACGCGCGGCTGCCGCACCGGCCCGCCACGCGGGGCTTCGCCGAGGGCGTCGGCTGGCTCGCCCAGATCGGGCTGTTCGTGATGCTCGGCCTGCTGGCCGATCCCGGCGACCTCCCCGGCCAGATCCTGCCGGCGCTCGTCATCGGCTTCGTCCTGCTGCTGGTGGCCCGTCCCCTGTCGGTCGTGCTCTCCACGATCGGGTTCCGGCTGTCGTGGGGCGAGAAGGTGTTCGCGTCCTGGGCGGGACTGCGGGGCGCCGTCCCGATCGTCCTGGCCACCATCCCGATGGTCGCGGAGGTGGAGCACGCCGACCGGCTCTTCGCGATCGTGTTCAACATCGTCGTCCTGTTCACCCTGCTCCAGGGGCCGACGCTGCCGCTGGCCTCGCGGCTGTGCCGCCTCAGGAGCGACGAGCAGACCCGCGAGCTGGACGTCGAGGCCGCGCCCCTGGAGGAACTGCACGCCGACCTGCTGGAGGTGCGGATCCCCGGCGACTCGCTGATGAGCGGCGTGGAGATCTTCGAGCTGCGGCTGCCGCCCGGCGCGTCCATCACCCTCGTCGTGCGGGACGGCGCGAGCTTCGTGCCCGAGCCCACCACGCCCCTCCAGGCGGGCGACACCCTGCTGGTCGTGACCACCGCCGAGGTGCGCGAGGCCACCGAGCGCAGGCTCCGCGCGGTCAGCCGCAAGGGCAGGCTGGCGGGCTGGTTCGGCGAGAAGGGCCAGTGACCTGGGGCCCCGCGGCGGCGGGGCTCCACGGCGCTCCCTTGGCGCGCGACGCGCCGCCGGGGAACATCCCGGGGGCGAATCCTGTTCCACGCATGGGTACCATTAGCAGTCGTCTAGAGTGAGTGCCAGTCCGGCCAGCGCCGGTCTGAGTCAGCGAGGAGGAACCGTGCCGACGTATCAGTACGTTTGCACCGAGTGCGGCGAGCCTCTAGAGGTCGTGCAGAAGTTCAGCGACGACGCGCTGACCGAGTGCCCGGCGTGCACCGGCAGGCTCCGCAAGGTCTTCTCCGCCGCGGGGATCATCTTCAAGGGCTCGGGCTTCTACCGCACCGACAGCCGCGGCTCCGGCAAGTCGCCCTCCACCGCGGGGGCCTCGTCGAACGGCTCGTCCAGCGGGTCGTCCAACGGCTCCTCCGGCGACTCGGGCGGCTCCTCGGGCGACTCCGCCAAGACGAGTTCGTCCACGTCGTCCTCCGACTCGTCGTCGTCCTCGTCGACCGGCAAGTCGTCGTCCGAAAAGGTCGCCTGACCTCCTAAGCATCTCCGCTCGCACCGGGGGATCCGGCCGGATCCCCCGGTCTTCGCCGTGTCCGGAAGCCGCCGCCTACACCTTCAGAGGTAGGCGGCGGCTTTCCTTTGCGCCGGGCGACGTACCTCAAGTCGGTACTGACGCCGGAGGCGCATCCCCCCGCCCTTCGCGACCATGGAGAAGACAGGGAGCACCCCCGCGACCCCGCGATTCCGGCCCTGCGAGGCCTCCCCGTCGCACGGTTTGACTTAGCTCTTTTTTAGAGAGACTCTTGGGTCGAGAGGCTAGCGGTTCCGCGACGCCTCCGATTTTCGAGTTATTACTTGACTTCTCTCGCTCAACGAGAGACTCTTGCCGCTAACGCGACATATCTTGATTCGCCCGGTGCACACAGGAGAGGAACCATGAGCGCACCTAGCCCGGCACCCCCGAGGCCGCGGACCCACCGCCTGGCCGGACTGATCGCCGGAAGGCGCACCAAATGGGCCGTCCTGGCCCTGTGGGTCGTCCTGCTGGCCGCTCTCGGCCCCCTCGCCGGCAAGCTCGGCGACGTCGAGAAGAACGACGCCGCGTCCTGGCTGCCCGCCGGGGCCGAGTCCACCCGGGTCGTGGAGCTGGAGGACCGGTTCCGCAAGGACGAGACGATGCTCGCCGTCATCGTCTACGAGCGGTCCGGCGGAATCACCGCGGCCGACAAGGCCAAGGCCGAGTCCGACGTCGCCGCGTTCCAGAAGCTGCCCGGAGCGCAGAAGGCGCAGGGGCCGTTCCCGTCCAAGGACGGCAAGGCCCTGCAGACCCTCGTGCCCCTCACGGACGAGGACCTCACCGCCGCCGTCGACCAGGCGCGCGAACTCGCCGAGCGCGGGCCGCCCGGACTGGCCTCGCACGTCACCGGCCCCGCCGGCGGCGGCGCCGACCAGTTCGAGGTCTTCCAGAGCCTGGACGGCTTCCTGCTCATGGCCGCCGGTCTCGTCGTCATCGTCCTGCTGCTGTTCATCTACCGCAGCCCCGTCCTGTGGTTCGTCCCCGTGCTGAGCGCCGTCTTCGCCCTGGGGCTCGCCCAGTCGACCGTCTACCTGCTCGCCAAGTACGCGGACCTCACCGTCAACGGCCAGAGCGCCGGCATCCTCACCGTCCTCGTCTTCGGCGTCGCCACCGACTACGCCTTGCTGCTCGTCGCCCGCTACAGGGAGGAACTGCACCGGCACGAGGACCGGCACGAGGCCATGGCGTACGCCCTGCACCGCGCCGCGCCCGCCGTCATCGCCTCCGCCGCCACCGTGGCCGTCGGCCTGCTGTGCCTGCTGCTCGCCGACATGAACTCCACCGCCGGCATGGGCCCCGTGGCCGCCGCGGGCGTCCTCACCGCGCTCGCCGCCATGACGACCCTCCTGCCCGCCCTCCTGGTGATCTGCGGCCGCTGGCTGTTCTGGCCGCTGATCCCCCGCTACGACGCCAAGTACCTCAAGCCCGAGGCGTACGAGGCCGAGCACGGCGTCTGGAGCCGCGTCGCGGGGATCGTGGGCAAGCGCCCGCGCGCGCTCTGGGCCGTGACCATGCTCGGCCTCATCGTCCTCACGCTCGGGCTGGGCTCGCTCAAGGCGGACGGCCTGTCGGACGCCGGCCAGTTCACCGGCAAGCCCGACTCGGTGAAGGGCTCGGAGGCCGTCGCGCGGCACTACGCCGCCGGGTCGGGCTCCCCCGCCCTCGTGATCGGCAAGGCCCCGGCCTCCGACCGGATCGCCGAGGCCGTGCGCGGGACGCCGGGCGTCGCCGAAGTCGGCGCCCCCGTCACCACGGGCGGCCTGGTCAGGTACGAGGCGACGCTGAAGGACGCCGCCGACAGCCCGGCCGCCCGCGCGACCATCGACCGGCTGCGGACCGCGGTGCACGCCGTCCCGTCCGCGGACGCCAAGGTCGGCGGGACGACCGCGACGTACCTGGACATCAAGCGCGCCTCCACCCGCGACAACAAGGTCATCATCCCGATCGTGCTGGCCGTGGTGCTGCTCATCCTCATCGCATTGCTGCGCGCCGTCGTCGCGCCGCTGCTGATGATGGGCACCGTGGTGCTGTCGTTCCTCGCCTCGCTCGGCGCCTGCGCGGTCGTCTTCGAGCACGTCTTCGGGTTCGAGGGGACCGACTCCGGCTTCCCGCTGCTGGCCTTCATCTTCCTGGTCGCGCTGGGGGTCGACTACAACATCTTCCTGATGCACCGCGTCCGGGAGGAGTCGCAGGCCCTCGGCACGCGGCGCGGCATCCAGCGGGGCCTCACCGTCACCGGCGGTGTGATCACCTCGGCCGGGCTCGTCCTCGCGGCCACGTTCGCGTCCATGGTCACGCTGCCGCTGGTGTTCATGGTCGAGATGGGCTTCGCGGTGGCGTTCGGCGTCCTGCTCGACACCCTCGTCGTCCGGTCGCTGCTGCTGCCCGCCCTGTCCTACGACATCGGGCGCCGGATCTGGACGCCGGGACGGCTCGCCAAGGAGGCGCCCGCCCCCGAGAGCAAGGTCCTGGACCCGGTCGGCTGACGTCCCGGGGAACGCGCAAGGGCCCGGCTTCGGCCGGGCCCTTCGTCGCGCGGCGGCTGAGTTATCCACAATCGGCGGACGGCCTGCCGGGGACGGCGGCCGGGTGGCTAGGGTCGGCGGCATGTCCACTCAGGCTTCCGCGTCCCAGCCCGTCGCCGAGATCGGGGTCATCGGCGGCTCCGGCTTCTACTCGTTCCTCGACGACATCGAGGAGGTGCGGGTCGACACCCCCTACGGCCCGCCCAGCGACCCCATCGCGATCGGCGAGCTGGCGGGCCGCCGCGTCGCCTTCGTCCCCCGGCACGGCCGCGACCACCGCTTCCCCCCGCACAAGATCCCCTACCGGGCCAACCTGTGGGCGCTGCGGTCCCTCGGCGTCCGCCAGGTGCTGGCGCCGTGCGCGGTCGGCTCCCTCACCCCCGACCTCGGGCCCGGCACCCTGGCCGTCCCCGACCAGCTCGCCGACCGGACGTCGGGGCGCGACCAGACCTACTACGAGCACGGCGCCGCCGTCCACGTCTCGTTCTCCGACCCGTACTGCCCGACCGGCCGCCGCGCCGCCGTCGAGTCCGCGCGGGCCTCGGGATGGCCCCCGGTCGACCGCGGCACGCTCGTCGTCATCGAGGGCCCCCGCTTCTCGACCCGGGCCGAGTCCCGGTGGTTCGCCTCGCAGGGGTGGACGCTGATCGGGATGACCGGCCACCCGGAGGCCGTCCTCGCCCGCGAGCTGGCGCTCTGCTACACCTCGCTCTGCCTGGTGACCGACCTCGACGCGGGCATCGAGGAGGGCGAGGGCGTCACGATGGACGAGGTCCTGCGTGTCTTCGGCGAGAACATCGACCGGCTCCGCGGCGTCGTCGCCGACGTCGTCAAGGCGCTGCCCGCCGAGCGCACCTGCGCCTGCGCCACCGCCCTCGACGGCATCAAGCTCCCCCTGGAACTGCCGTGAGCCCCCGCTTATCCCGCCTGCGGCGGCCGCTGGCGGCGCTGTTCGCCGCGGCCGCCGCGGGCCTGGCGCTGCCGGCGCTGCGCCCCGGCCCGCCGGCGTCCGTCCGCGTCCTCGGCGCCGCCCGCGATCTGCCCGCCGGAACGCCCCTCGCCCCGGCCGACCTCCGCCCCCTCGACCTGCCGCCGTCCGCCGTCCCGGCGGGCGCGCTCCGCGCGGGCGGCGCCGGCCGCGTCCTCGCCGGCCCCATGCGCCGCGGCGAACCCCTCACCGACGCCCGCGTCGTCGGCGCCGGGCTCCTGCGCGGCTACGGCCCCGGCACGGTCGCCGCACCGGTCCGCCTGGCCGACGCGGGCGCCGCCCGCCTCGTCCGCCCCGGCGACCGCGTGGACGTCCTGACCGTCCCGTCCGAGGGCGCCCCCGCGAACGGCCCGCGCCCCCGCTGGCCCGCCGCCCGCGTGGTGGTGTCAGAAGTGCCGGTCATAGCGATCCCGCCCCCGGACGAGAACGGCCCCGAGGAGGGCGCCCTGGTCGTCCTGGCGACCGACCGCCCCCAGGCCGTCGCCCTGGCCGGCGCCGCCGGCCCCCTCGCCCTGACGATCACCGCCCCCTGACCCCGCGCAGGTGAGAGGGGTCGACTTGGCGAATCAGGCATGACTTCATTACGATCCGTAGCCGTTTCACGCGCCCCGCCAGCCGGGGGCGCGACCCCCACAACCCCTGGAGCCGACATGAGCGGATTCAAGAAGTTCCTCTTCCGCGGGAACCTTGTCGAACTCGCGGTGGCGTTCGTCGTCGGAGCGGCGTTCGCCGGGCTCGTGAAGGACTTCGCGAACTCCTTCATCACCCCGCTGATCGCCCTTCTCGGCGGCAAGCCCGACTACACGCGCCTGGCCGTCAGCATCGACGGCACCACGTTCCCCTACGGGGTCTTCGTGACATCGGCGATCGCGTTCTTCATCACGGCCCTGATCGTCTACTTCCTGGTCGTGCTCCCGACGACCAAGCTGATCGAGCGGATGGACCGCGGCAAGGAGGCCACCGAGCGCGAGTGCCCGCAGTGCCTCAGCGACATCCCGGTGAAGGCGCGCCGCTGCCGCTACTGCACGGCGGAGGTCGTCCCCGCCGACGAGGTGCCGTCCCCCCGCTGACGCCGGGCGGCCCGGCTCATCCGTTCTCCGTCCCGAACTCCCAGTGCCAGGGCTCGAACGGGTTGCTGTAGGCCCAGGCCGGGTGGATCCATCCGTACTTCCCGGCGTGGGCCTCCATCCAGTTGAACTGGACGGAACCCGAGCTCTGCACACCACCGCACAGGTCGAGCGCCTGCCCCTTGCCGTGGTTGCTCGTCCCGGGAACGGCCGCGAAGCCGGGCCGCTGCGCGTAGACACGGTGCTGGTCCGCCAGGCTGCGGTAGGCGTCCGTCACGCACATGTCGCGCCCGAAACTGCGCTTGTACGCCTCGTTCAGCTTGTAGAAGGCGAGCGCCGCGTCCGCCCGCAGCATGTGCCCGTTCTTCTGCGGCAGAGGGCACAGGTACTTCGACGGGATGAGCCCGTTGGGGAACTTCCTCGCATCCCTCGCCAGGGACTTGTCGCACCCGAGTTCGAGCCGCTTCTGCCGCGTCACCGCCAGCTTGTCGAGCATCGCGTTGAGCTGCTTGGTCAACTGCGCCGACCGGTTCTTCAACCCCTCCACCTCCTGCTGGAGGCGGGTCTGCTCGACCGCGTTGCGCGACTGCAGCTCCTGCGCCGTGGAGGCGAGCCGCTGCCGCCGGTCCTGCAGCTCGTCGGCACGGTCCACGAGCGCCTGCTGCGACCTCGCCATGAGCGTCACGTCCGCCGTCGAGCGCAGCGCCGTGCTCGGATCACCGCCCCCGAAGATCGCCATGGAACCGGCCGCGCCGCTCTGCTGGTAGGAGGTGTTCGCGAGCCGGGCCAGCGGCTCGCGTATCCGGTTCAGCTCGGCCTCGGCCCCGGCGAGGTCCTTCAGCGTGGCGCGCAGCTTCACCTGGGACCCGGCAAGGTCCTTCTTCCGGGTCTCCATCTGCTTCGTGGCCTTCTCTAGCTCGGTGCGCGCCTTCGTCGCCTCGCGGCGCAGCGACTCGAGCGAGTCGGCCCCCGCGGCCGCGTTCGCGGCGCCGTGCGGTGAGAGCGTCGCCATCACCAGGAAGACCGCGGTCAGCGCCGCCGACCGGGGGTTCGGCACGGTGGTTTTCCTCCTGATGCCCAAAAGCGGAACAGCGCCAGAACGCTACTACAGGATCTACGATGACCTGTCCGTAATCGGTTCAGCGACTTCGGTGATGTTCGCACCACCGGCGCATCCACCAGACGTCCTCCCAGCCGGCAGGGCACGGCCGCCGCCCACGCGCGGACGGGGAGGGGGTGGGCGCGGGCGCGGGGCTCGCCCTCCGCGGCGTCACCGCCGGCCTGGGCGCCCGCCTCGGCGGCTTGGTCGCCACCTGCGGCTCCGTCTCCGGCGGCACGTACGTCCCGAACGTCGGCTCGCCCTCAGGCGCCGGCGCCACGCTCCGCGCGGGCCCGCCCGCCGACTCCGGCCTCTCCCGCGCGGGCTCGTCCCGCAGCCCGAACGCGATCGCCGACGCCACCAGCACGGGCACCGCGAATGCCGCGGCGACGACCGTGATCCGCCTACCGCGCGGCGACTCCTCGCCCGCCGATTCCCGGGCGTCCAGGTCCTTCGGCTGCCCTCGATGCCGTCCCGTCACGGAACGGAAGCGTACCCACACCGCCCCCGCGCGGCCTAGGGTCCGGCGCATAACAGGGAGCGCCCACCACTCCCCTTCCCCTACCCTGTAGGTGCCGTCCGCTACGCTCTACCGCGAGCGACGACACGCCTCCGTAGCTCAGGGGATAGAGCACCGCTCTCCTAAAGCGGGTGCCGCAGGTTCGAATCCTGCCGGAGGCGCTCTCCTGACCAGCAAGAACAAGCCTCTGACCAGCATCAACGCCGGTCAGAGGCTTCACCCAATGTGCGGTTGTGTGCGGCCGCGTACGCCCCTATGCGGCTGACTGTTCCCAGTGCGTTCCCACGGGCCCAGACGACGAAGCCTCCTGCGACGGAAGTAAGAGGCGTGCGGCCACACCTCCCACTCCCGCGGTCGCCGGTACTCGCCGACACCTGTCCTACGGAACAAGATTGACCGCCCTTCCAAAGAGGGTGCGGCCGTGATGATCTCGTGATACGCTTAGACTTGTCCAAAGAAAGGAGGTGATGGACGTCATGCGATTACTTCATATAGCTTATGAAATTTCATTCGTCATTTACGTTCTGATGATAATTTTCTAATTCACTATTTTGATATTTCGTTAATATTGTTGATGTCGGAATTTATTTCCTAGATGATAAATATCAGTTGAATCTTAGGTAACGAAAAGATGCTCCCGCCTCCCGTAGGCGGAGGCGGGAGCATCTGGCGACAGGCGCCCTTCTGTCTCAGTCCAGACGAAGAGCGTCAGAGATACGGCGTCTCGCCGCTTCGTCCTGCCCGACGATGCATTTGGCGTAGACCCTCAAGAGTACTTCGACGCTGTGGCCTGCCCACTCAGCGACCTGAGGAGCGGGAACCCCGGCGTTGAGCCAGGTTGAAACACATGCATGCCTGAGATCGTACGGGCGTGCGGCCAGCGGCGAAGCCAACTCGCTCGCGGTAAGAGCTCGTTTGCGGGCAGCCCTCCAGGCGCGCCGGTAAGTGATACTGGGCAGCTCGCCACCGCGGACGCCATAGAACAGCCTGCCGTCGAGCCCCTCCGTGAACTCGGTGAGATGAACGCGCAGGATGCTAACCAGTGCGGGCGGACAGGGCACTGTGCGAGTGTGGCCGTTGGCGCGATGTTTTAGGGCTCGTTCCTCGTAAAGAGAGCCATCGTCCGTCCATGCCCGGCCAGCGTAGGGAGCTGCTTTGCCGAGGTGGAGTTCTCCCCACTCTTCAGCTGGCTCCTCCGATTCTTCGTCCTCCTGGTTCCAGTCGAGATCGGGCAGCGTTACGTTATTTGCCCGAATGTTGTTCGCTTCCTCGGGACGGAGCGCGGCGTAGTACATGAGGCCGAAGAACGCCACGAGTCGTCTTCCGCTGGGTTCCTGTTCAGCGATTGCAGCCAGCAGGGCGCGGGCTTGGGCGTGGTTGACTACGCTACGCCGGTCGACCTCGGCTGTGCTGAGAATCTTTGGCCACTTGAGCGTTCGGATCGGATTCTCTGCTAGGAGGTTCATTTCGACTGCGTAGTCCATGGCATTGGACAGCAGCATTCGATGCTTCCTCACTGTGCTGGCTGCGGCCCTCTTTCCGTTCAAGAGCGAGGTTCCGGAGTCGACCAGCGCGCGGACATTTGCGGGCTCGGCCAGCGCCGAGACGGGCTTTGTGTTCTGGGCGAGCCATCGGAGAGCGCAGGCGACGTGTTCCGGGGCGTTGTCCCTGTCTTTGCTGTTGAAGCCCCATCGATGCATGGCGGACCGCAACTCGCGATCAGTGGGCTTCCCGCGTTCGCTGGCGAACATGGCCGGGGTCGCGGCGGTTAGAGCGCGGGCGATGTCTTGCCGGTACTTCGCCGCGGCACCCTTCCATTTCATATCGACGTACGTGCATGCGAAGTCGTACCAGCTCATTTCTGAGCTGGCGGCCCGGCTCCAGGAAACGGGTTCGCCGGTAGTGAGGCTGAACGCCTCGCCGTTGCGCGCGGCGGTCACGAGAGCGCTCCGATAGGCGTCCGCTTGCGCTTCTCGTTTAAAGGACCGCTTCCACGGCGCCTTGTTGGCCGTCTTCCAAAGCACCCGGTAGGACGTGGCTTCGCCGGCCTTGTTCCGCCGTACTTCGGTCTTGAAGACGCGCACACTGTAGGTCATTTGCTCCATCAGGCGGCGTCCTCTCGCTCGGCGAGCCAGCGGTCGAGCTCGCTGCGGCGGACGAGAAGAGCACCGTTGGGCAGGGGGATGCAGCGGGGCGCCCGCCCCTTGGCACGCCATTCGTAGAAGGTGCGTCGACTGATTCGCAGTTCGGTACAGATTTCCCGAACAGTGAGCTTTTCATCGGTACGGGTAACTGTGCTCATCATGCGACCTCATTTTGATGGATGATCGGTCGGACAGTCAGTGGGTTTCCAGCGGCGTGCTTGGTGGCTATGCGCCGGTCCCACAAAGGTCGGGGTGCACGAGGTAGGTGGGTGAGGGGCGGCGGCCGGGGCCAGTGCGTTCGGGGGCGGGTAGGCGGCGGATCCAGCCGTGTTGTTCCAGGAGGTCTAGGGGTGTCTCCAGGTCGGCGACTTTGGGGAACTTGGTGCGGGGCAGTTTGCTGAACAGTTGGCGGACGGTGAATCGTTCGGGCTTGGTGCGTTCGATCCAGGCGTGAATGTCGCGGGCGGCGTGCTGGTCGGGGTCGCTGCCCATGGCGTCGAATGTGGCGACGGCGTGGGCGGTGAAGTACTCCCCCAGTCGGATGGCGGCGCGCATGGTGTCGGCCTCGATCGGGGTCCGCCATCCGTCGTCAACGTGCGCGGCGAGGTGGAGGAGTCCAGCGATGCGGGCGACGGCGCCGACGTATTTGCCGGCCCAGTCGCCGAGGTGGCCGAGGTCGCCGGTCTCAGGGTGCAGCCGGGGTTCGGTGCGGGTTTCGAGGGCGAGGAATTCGGCGTGGGCGTCCGGGGTGAGTTGCAGCCGGGCGGGGTCGTCCCAGTCGTACAAGGCGTTAACGAGGTTCTGCAGCTGGGTGTCGTAGCGGGAGACGACCTCGGCGGACGGGGCGGGCGGGTTGATGCGGCGGCGGCCGATGTTGCTTTCTGGGAGGGCGTACAGCAGCCGTCCGAGCAGGCCCTTGCCGCGGAATCCCGGCATCTTGGCGATGTCGGTGATGACCTCGGGCTGGATGGCTAGTCCGAGGGTGAGGGCGGCGTGTTCGACGTGTTCGGTCGGGCGGCCTTGCCGGTCGACTCGCAGCATGTCGCCGGCGTGGCCTTTGAGGAACACCTCCATGTTGGGGGTCGAGGAGTAGCGGCCGGCGACGGTGGCGAAGATGCCGCCCTCGGCGGACAGCACGGCCAGCCGGCCGCCCTGTTCGGCCAGCAGGGACGCGGCCTTTTCCGGGGTGATGTCGTCGGCGACGAGGCGCGGCAGGACCGGCACCTTGATGGCCTCTACCGCCATGGCGGCGTCGGTGGCGTCGGCGAGCTTGTCCGGGTCGCCGCCGGGCGTGCCCGATCCGGCGGCGACGCCGGCGGCCTTCTCCGCAGCGGCCTTGGCCACGCGTCGCGCCAGCTCAGCTTCAACGATCCGGGGTTGGGTGCGTTCGGCCAGGTGGCGTTCGGCGTTGAGTAGGGGTTGGGTCATGGCGCGAAAGACAGCGGATTTGCGGGATCCGGGCGGCATCGCCACCACGGTGAAGATGTTCACCGGCTCGACCCAGGTGCCGCGGACGTTGACGATGGCGCGGCCACCGGCGGCGGTCGACAGCGCGGCCAGCGCGAGGCAGCCGGCGAGGTCGATGGGGGTTTGGGTGAACTCGGCGACCGCGGTCGCCTGTGCACCGACCCAGTCGGGAAGCGTGTCGGCGGGGAAGGTGGGCAGGCGTTGCCGGGCGCCGAGGGGCACGGGT
This sequence comes from Actinomadura sp. NPDC048021, assembly GCF_040653135.1. NCBI lineage: Bacteria > Bacillati > Actinomycetota > Actinomycetes > Streptosporangiales > Thermomonosporaceae > Actinomadura > Actinomadura sp. NPDC048021. Next base: position 80,844 of record NZ_JBEZJQ010000022.1, on the reverse strand, counting down.
GCCTCCCACTCGGGCGTGGAGGGCTGGCCGTGGAGTTCGGCCAGCCGGGCGCCGGCGCCCGCGGCGGCGAGGATGCTGTCAGCGGCGGTCACGCGGCCCTCCCGCGGGGTGTGTGGGCGCCGGCGCGCATCCCGCTGGCAATGGTCGCCTCGCACTCGTGCGCGGTCAGTCCGACCGTGAGTCCCGCGGCGGTCAGGCAGTCGACCACAAGCGTGGAGGGCAGCATCCCGCCGGCGGCGAGCTGGCCGAGGGCGAACGCGGCGGCGTTGAGTGTGTGGTTGCGGGCACCGGGGCGGGAGTCGAGGACGTGTTGCACCTCGGCGCGCAGAGCGGCGCCGACGTATCCGGCGGCGTGCCGGTGGTCGAGGTCGGGCATCTTCGGCACCGGCGCGGCAGGGCGGTCGGGCACGGTGAGCACGTCGGCCAGCCATCCGGGCAATGGCGCCGGCGCCGTGTCGTACACCGTCACGTAGGCGCCGCCGGCGGCGAGGGTGCTGCCCGCGGCCACCACGTAGCCACCGTGCGCGCGGGTGTCGACCAGCCATCCCAACCGGCCGGCGGTGTTGCGCAGCCGGACGCCGGGCGGGGCGGTGAAGTACAGATGCATCCCGCCGGACGCCGTACGCACGGTGTGCGTCTCCCATGGGAAGGGCTGGCCGTGCCGCTCGCAGAGCGCGGCGAGCACGTCGGCGCCGTCGTTGATCCCTGGCATGTCCCAATCGGGCGGCGGGGTCTCGCCGGGCTTGGGCTGGTCGAGGTCGACCACGACCAGATTCGACGGGCCGCACGCAATCCCGATGTTGTAGGGGGCGTGGTGCCAGCACTGCCAGATGCGTGCGCGGTCGGTCGAGGTGGCGCGGCCTTCCCAGTCGTTGCGGAGCGCGGGCCGCTTATCGCCGGCCCGCAGCGGGAACACTCGCCAGCCGCGGCCAGCGTGGGCGAGCGCAGTCACCATCAGTCCAGGTGCGTCGGTCATGCGGCCTCTCCTGTCTGAAGTGGGAGCGGGTTGAACAGGGTGGTTTGGTGACCGCGGGCGGCGAGGCTTCCCAGTAGACGGGTGCGCCACTGGGTGGCGTAGGTGAGGCAGTTGGCGCAGTTCTTGTGCCCTTGGCAGCCGAGCAGGGGCGGGAGTCGGCGGGCGTTGTAGCTCCATGCCATGGAGTCGGCGGATGCGAGGTGCTGGCCGTAGCGCTGCAACCCGCCGGTCTTGACGCCGAACCCGTGGATCTTGAGGCCGAGTCCGGCGAGCGTGGCCACGATGTGGCCGATCTCGCCGGTCGACTGGCGGCGGCACACCGACCCGAGCCCAACCCGCGGCAGCGCGGCCAGGTCCACGCCGGCGGCGGCGTACAGCTCGACGCACCGCAGGTAGTCCGGCAGCGTCCAGCCCTGCACGACCGGCAGCCACGGCAGCGCCGGCGCGAGCGCCCGCAGGTCGAGGTAGTTCGCCACGGTGCGTTCCTGATGCTCGCGGACGCTCAGGCCGGTCCGCTCGATCATGAACGGCTCGCACATCCAGTCCTGTTGCGACAGGAAGTCGGGCACGCCGAGGTGCTCTGCGTAGCGGGCGGCGGCCTCGGCGTACTGGCTGGGCGTGATGGTCCATCGGCCGTTGAGCGACAGTTCGGTGAATCCGCCCGAGTCCAGCGCCCACCGGCACACCGCGCGACGCAACCGGGCCTTGCGTGCGAGCTGGCGGTGGGAGACAAACAGGGGGAATCGCACGTTCCACAGCCAAATGCGGCTGGTGAGCACCGAGATAGAACAGTGTGGCCGGGTTGGGCGGTGGCAGGACGCCCGGCGCCGCGTGCGTCATGATGGTTCTACCTCCTTCTAGGGACCTCGTTGAGGTCCGTGATCGGTCGGAGGGGCGGCCCTCGGCGGCGTGCTTGGTGGCTTGTGCGCCGGGGGCCGCTTTGCGCCCTCCTGATGAGCTGGCTGACTATTTGCGGTTGCGGTCGATGTTCTTGAGGTGGGTCCAGATACGGCGGCCGGCGCGTAGTTGCGCACCGCGGCCTCCGCAGCGGTTGCAGTAGCGCCAGGCGCGGCCGGACGGGGAGCGGAACCGGCCGGCGCCGTCGCATTTGCGGCACGCCCGATACGGCCAGATCACGCAGTGGAGCAGGTAGCCGACGGCGGCGAGGATGGCGAGCAGCAGCCACATGCCGGACGGGTTGGCGGTGTGGGTAGCAGCGGCGGTCAGCAGGGGCACGACAGCCCTCCTAGGGCACTGTGCTGCGGGTTTAGGGCGTGCGGGGTCTACGCGCTACGGCGCTGGTCATGATCGGTTTGAGGGTCTACAAGGGGGGTCTACGGGTAGCGGGGTGACCGGCTACCCGTAGACCGGGTTCGGCGGCGCCGGCGGGCGGTCAGCGGCCGGGGTCGGCGGCGTTGTCGAGGGCGTCGAGGATGTGTGCGCGGACGATGCCGCGGCTGTTCTCACGCTCGCCGTTTGGTGCTGTCCGATTCACTTGGACGGTGCGGATGCCGTGCGGCTTGAGCGCGGCGGCCAGCGTGGTGGCCTTGGCGGTCTTGTGTTCGGCGTCGCTGGCGCCCTCGGGCCGGGCGGCCCACGGGCCGTACGCCGCAGGACGCAGCTCGGCGAGGCGATCCACGATGACGTGGGACCAGATCTTGTCTTCGGCGTCGGTCGTGACACTGGCGATGTCGGTCAGCAGAGTGGCGCCGTCGTCAGTGGTGTCGGCGGTGTCGAGGTCGACGCCGGCGGCGTAGCCGGTCAGGTAGCCGGTCGCGGTGCGCATCGCGCGGGCGCGAAGCGCGATGGTCTCGGCGGCGGGCGCGTCGATGTACATCGACCGGACGATGCGGGCGGCGTCGCCCTCGCCGCGTAGGTAGCAGATGCCCTTGTCGTTGAGGCTGAACATGGTGGCCTTCAACCCCGTCTTGTGCGCCGAGGTGCCCAGGATCAGGTCGTTGGCGGTGTGGTCCATGACCTTCAGGCAGATCCGCATGCCAGCGACGCCGGAGATGGGGGTGGGGATGGCGGCCTTGTCGGGCCGCTGGGTGGCCAGGATCAGCACGATGCCGGTCGCCGGGCCGCGCTTGGCCAGGTCGGTGCAGATCTCCTCGAACTCGGCGCCGTGCTTCTTGTGCTCGAACCACACTTGGCACTCGTCCACCGCGATGACGATCGGGTGCAGCCCAAGTGACTTGTCCGACGCCAGTTCGGTGGTGACCTTGTTTTCCGGGCAGCGGTCCTTGGGCAGCTCCCGAATGACCTTGGTGCGGCGCCGCATCTCCTTGCGCAACCCGCGCATGTCGGTCAGCGCATAGGTGATGTCTTCGTCGTCGTCGCCGGCGCGGTAGGCGTGCGCCACCGGTTCCAGGGCCGACAGGTCGCCGGTGCCCTTCAGGTCGTACAGGTGCAGTTCGGCGCGTACGTCAAGGGCGGCGATCAGGGCCAGCAGCCGGAGGATGAACGTCTTGCCCATGCGCGGGATCGCGCCAATGATCACCGAAACGAACATCAGGGTGACGTCCATGAACCGGCCGCGCTGGTCGGTGCCGAACGGGGCGGGGGCGAACAGGTCGACCTTGCCGGCTTTGGCCAGCGGCCACGCGGGTTGCTTGGCCTTGGCCATGGGTCGGTCACCGACCCACAGCACCAGGCGGCCGGCGTGCTCTTCCTCCTCGCCGGCTTCCGGCCACACGCACCCGATCGGGCGCCGCAGCCCAGACGCCAGTTCCTTGCGCTTCTCCATGATGGCGTCGGCGGTGACGCCGTGCGGAAGGTCGATGTCGGAGCGCCAGCCGGGGCCGTCGCGGGTGATCGGCGCCGGGAAAGCGATGCCCTCGCCACCCTTGCCGATCGCGCGGTTGATCTCGGCGATGCCCAGCGACGCCAGCGCCCGCACGACCACCTCGCTCGTGAGCTTGGGGGCCTTGTTCGCTGTCACCGCGGTGTCGAGGATGCGCTTGTCCTTGGGGGTACCGATCCACCCCAGCACCGCCACCAGCGCGGCCAGCACCACGGTTTGCGTCAGCCCACCGGCGGCCGATACCGCGGCGGCGGCCAACCCCGTACCGGCCAAACCAGCGCCGGTGACGAACAGCCGGGACCGGACGCGGTCGTTGCGCTCGCTCATCAACTTCAGGAACATCTCGTCCTTGTTGCGGTCGATGGCGTGCGTGCGCAGCGGGCGCGACTCAATGTCGTAGGTCCACCGCCACGTGCCCGCCGCCACTCGGTACAGCCCACGCGGCGACCGCAGCGCCAGCCGCAGCGAGTACAGCGGGATCCGGGCGGCGTGGTAGCTGGTGATGTGACCGGCGTACCCGACCGCCCACCGGATCGTCGCCTCAGCCTCGCCACGGTCACGCAGCCACGGCGCGATGATCGGGCGACGCTTGGCGCTCTCGCCGGCCAGCCGGCGGGCGCGCGCGTCCGGGCGGTAGGTGTCCGAACTGTCGACAAGCACGCGGCCCTCGATCGCCTCGCCGTCGTCCCCGTCCCCGTCGCCGGGGTCGCCGAACGGCATGGGGCGCGGCGGGTCGGTCGGCGGGACACCGGCGCCGGTGCCGCCGGGCGCGGTGGGCGGGGTGTCGAGGGCGGGCGCCAGGTCGGCGGTGTGGTCGGCGTGCTGGACGGGCAGGCGGACGACCTCGCCCATGGCCTTGGTGAAGCTCATGATGCGTTCTCTCCCTCGGCGGACGGCGTCGCGGCGGGCGGACTGTCGGTGGGGGCTTCGGTCTTGAGGCGGGCCAGCAGGGCGCCGACGCGGGCATTGCCGGCGGTCTGTCCGGCGGCGCGCAGTCGAGCGGCCAGGGTGTTGCGGGTCAGGGGTTCGTCAGCGGCGTCGAGGTCGGCGGCAATGCGCCAGCCCAGCGGCATGAGGTCGTCCACGTCCGACGGCGGGGTCTTGGCGGCCTTACGGGCGCGGGACCGTCCACCCTTTTCGGTGGTGGACCGGGCCGCGCGGGTCCGCTTGCGCGGCGTGGACGGCGCGTTGGACGGTCCGGCGGTCGGCGGGGTGCGCGGTCCGGACTCCAGCGCCGGGCGGTCCACCTCGGCGACTCCCGGACGGTCCGCCGCCGGTCCGGCGGACGGGGCGGCGGTCACCTCGGCGGCCGGTCCACTCGTCTCGGGGGCGGGGGCGAGGTCGCCGAGGCGGTACAGGGCGCGGACGCGGCGGGGTGCGTTGCGGCGCCATGCCCACCGGCCGTAGGTGTCCTGTAGGTCGGTCAGGGCGAGCACGCGGGCGCGCTCGCGGCTCAGGGCGTCGGGGTAGGAGCGGATCTCCCACAGCACCATCCGGCGCCACAGCTTCATGGTGGGCCAAGGGGCGAGGATCCACCGCGAGGCGCGGATCCCGTCCATGCGGGTTCCGGCGGCGATGCCAGCGCGGATCCGGATCACGTGCGCGGCAATCTCCACCGCGCACACCCACAGCGCCGGCAGCACCGCGTGCGCGATTCGGCCGAACACCGTCGACTCCTCGGCCACGTTCAGATAGACGGTCGCGGCGGTCAACGCCCACGGGATGAACCGCAGCCACCGAACCCGCATGTCCAGCCGAGCAAGAACGATGTCGAGCGCGGCGAAGATGCCAATGCCCAGGTCGATACCGAGCGGCACCGACCACGCCAACCCGCCAAACGACGGGCGGGCGGCGTCGGCGACCGCGGCGAAGCTGTTGACGAAACCGAGCAGTCCGAGCACGCCCACCAGCGCGGCGACCACTGCAACCGCGGTGAACTCGTTGCTGGAGAGCGCACGCCCCTGCGACGTGCGGCTCTCGGCGCCCTCGGCGCGGTCGGGCGCGGTCGTCTGCGTAGTGGGTGGGATGTCGTTGGGGTTCGTGATCGGTCGGAGCACGGCGGTCGACTCGGCGGCGTGCGGGTTGGTGGCCTGTGCGCCGAGGGCCGCCGGGATGTGAAGCGGCGTAGCGGTCATGCTGCGTGCCTTCCTTCCAGGGCGGTACGGGTCGAGGTCACGCCGTCGGCACAGTCCAGACAGGTGCCGAGGTGGCGAGGCAGGACGTAACCGGCGTCCCGCTCGCAATCGGGGCACTGCCGGCGGGCCGCCAGTGCCTTGCCGAGGGCGGCGCGCTGCCGGTCGGTCGGGACGCGCTTGGGCAGCGCCAGGCGCACGTCGTACAGGTAAGCGGCCCGCACCCCACCGGGCGCGTTGTACCGGCGCGAGTTCCACAGCACCTGACCGACCACCGGCTGACCGCCCGGGCGCAGTCCCTCGGCGGCGAGCTGGCGGAGGGTCAGCAGGTGCCGCGGCGCCATCTGCCACGGCCACGTGGGGATCCCGTACCGGGCGCCGGTCGGGTCGAAGAACCGTGCGGAGCTACGGCGGCGGGTCATGACGCGATACCCCCCGCACGGCTCGTCGCGTAGGCGGGCCGCTGCACGGTGACCAGGTACCAACCGCCCTCACTCAGCGACCGGTAGACCAGCCGCACGCCGGCCACCGTCACCCCAAGCGCCGCCACCGCGGTGAGGGCGACCGTCGGCACGGGGTGCGTGATCAGCAGCACCGCGCCGGCGACGGCGAGGCGGACCGGGGACAGACACAGCCACCCCGCCACGGCGAGTACGGCCAGGACGAGAATCACGGCGGTCATCACGCAACCCCGTTCGTGCGGCGCGGCCGGCGGGCGCGGGCCGCGGGCGCGGTACCGAGCGGGTTGTCGGTGGGCGTGGTGACGCGCCCGGCGCGCGAGGTGGCGCTGACGGCCAGTCCCTCGGCCAGCGCCGTACCGGTCGCGGTCACCGTGACGTCTCCGGACACCGACCGGGCCGTGACGGCGCCGCCCTCGGCGGCGCGCACCCGCACGTCACCCGACACGGTCGCCACCTCGGCGCGGCCGGCGAAGTCGTTCACCGTCACGTCACCGGACGTGGTCGAGGCGGTGACGTCGTCGGCGCGGCCGAGGTAGACGTCTCCCGACACCGACCGCGCCACCGCGGCGCCGTCCACGACAGCGGCACGGATGTCGCCGGAGGTCGTGGTGGCACGCAACGCGCCGACGCCACCGACGTACAGGTCACCGGACGTCGAGGTGAAGTCGACCGCGGCGACCTCGCCAGCGCACTCCAGCGACGCCGATCGGGTGTGCGCGGCCACCGTGGTCCCCTCGGGGACGCGGGCGGTGATCTGGACACGGCCACCCGGCACCGTGCCGCCGGTGACCTCCACACCGTTGACGGTGACGCGCCCGCCACCAATGCTGACCATGCCGTTGCCGTTGAGCACGGCACCGGTCACGGTCACGCCAGCGGGGATGTCTCCGAACGACTGGACGATGGTGGACGCGGTGTTGCCGGTGATGGTCTGAGTGCCGCCCACGATGATGGCGCCACCGGCGGGCGGGTGAACCGCGACGGTCAGGGCACCGGTCGAGTCCTCCGACCGCAGGTCAGCGTCTCGGACGGCGTCGTGAACAGCGGGGTCTTGGCCGTGGGCGGTCACGGTGATCTCGGCTAGCGTGCGGGACGGGTCGGCGATGACGCGGATGTCGCCCGCGGGCAGGTAGATCGACAGGGCCACCGGGCCGGAGCGCGTTGTGGTCAGGGTGCTGGTCGTCATGGTCAGGCCACCTCGTTCAGGTCGAGGTCGGCCAGGTTGAAGTCGGTGCCGTCGATCAGGTCAGCGAGGATAACGAGTTCGGCGGCGGTGAAACCGGCCCACACCCCGAACTCGGGGCGGGTCCGGATCGCCAGCTCGAAGCAGGCGCCGCGCAGCGGGCAGGACTGGCACACCTCAGCGGCGACTAGTTCGCGGGCCGCGCGCTCGTCGGGCATCTCCTCGGCGTCCGGGCCGGTGTGCAACTCGGGGTCGAACCGGCACTGTGCGCCGGTGACGGGCATTCCGCGCAGGTCGAGACCGGCCAGCGCTGTAGACGGGGACAGATGACGGGACACAGGCACCTCGTTCGAGTCAGTGATCGGTCGGATGGCACGGCCCTCGGCGGCGGGCGTGGTGGCTTGTGCGCCGAGGGCGAGCGCCTGCGAGCGGTGAGCGGTCATCGCTGGTTAGCCCAGCGATCCGGAGAACGTGGTGATCGCGTGGATCACCTGGTTGACCAGCTCGGCGGCCTTCTCGGGGTTGTTGATCGCGAAGATCGCGACGGCGATGCCGGCGAGCCACTGCGGGATGCTGCTGGACTTCTGCGGAATCACGAGACGACTCCTGACGTTGATCCATACGTCAAACGTTTGTCGTTTGACGTAAGTCAGAGTGCGCCCGGACCGCCACACCTGTCAAGAGGCATCAGTCGTTTGGCGTTTGGCGTTTCGTCTGATTAGGTGGACCTAAGCAGCACACAGACAGCAGAAAGGGGCAGGTAGATGCCCAACTCAGAGCGCCACGGGTTCCGCGAGATCGCCGCGAAAATCCGCGAAGAGATCATCGAGGGGGCGTACCCGACCGGATCCGTTCTCCCCTCCGAACCAGAGCTGGCAGACCGCTACGGCGCCTCACGCAGTCTGGTGAACCGGGCCATGCAGATGCTCGCGGCTGAGGGCATCGTGCGGCCTCAGCAGGGACGCGGCACCATGGTCACGTGGCTACCGCCCATGCTTCACTCGCCGGCGCGGTACGACCGCGCGCAGCGCGAGAACAACGGCGCCCGCGGCGCATTCGACGCCGAGGTGCGAGCGCGCGGCCTGGAGCCTCAACACGAGATCACCACCGAGCACGCCGAACCGCCGGCACACGTCGCCGAGCTGCTCGACCTCCCCGTCGGCGAGGTGAACTGCCTCGTCCGGCGCCGGCGCCTGCTGGCCAGCGGCATCCCCGTCCGGCTGAACGCCAGTTGGTTCCCCCTGGAGATCGCGGGTGGGACGGTTCTGGAGGAGGAGGGGCCGGTCATCGTGGGCGGGGTCAAGAGCGCCCTCGGCGAACTCGGCTACCCGCAGGTCACGGCACGCGAGGAGATCACGCCCAGTCGGCTGCCCACCGACGCCGAAGCGCGCGCGCTAGAGATCAGCCCGGAACGTACCGTGGTGGAGATAACCCACGCGGGCATGACCGCCGAGGGCCGCGCCGTGGAGGTCACGATCTCTGTCGCCCCCGCTCACTACCTCACGGCCCAGTACGAGTTCCCGCTCGCCTGACATCCGGAGACCACACCCATGATCACGCGACTCGTCGAAGACCACGCCCGGACGCTCGCCGCAGACGCGCGCCTACCCGCGTTCGTCTACGACCTGGCCGCACTCCGGGACCACGCGGCCGAGGTCAAAGCGGCACTCTCGGCGCCGGGCGCGCCGGAGATCTTCTATGCCGCCAAAGCCAACCCGGACGCCCCGATACTGCGTGCGCTGGCCCCGTACGTCGACGGCATCGAGGTGGCGTCCGGCGGCGAGCTGGCGCACGTGCGCGAGGCATTGCCGGACGCTCGGTTGGCGTTTGGCGGCCCCGGCAAGACCGATGACGAACTTGAACTGGCGCTCAATCTCGGCGTCGAGCGGATCCACGTCGAGAGCCCGTACGAACTCTCCCGCCTCGCGCGCATCGCCAAGACGGCAGGACGTGAGGTCGACGTCCTTCTACGGGTCAACCTCGCCGGCGACCGCAACGGCGTCGCACTGGCTATGAGCGGCCCGTTCGGCATGGATCCCGAACTCATGGAGTCCTGCACCGACATCCTGACCGCCTCGCCGCGCCTGCGCCTACGCGGAATTCACGCACACCTGGCGTCCGGCCTGGACGCGTCCGCCATGGCAGCCCAGTCCGCGGAGATCCTCACGTGGGGCCGCGCATGGCTCGACAAGATCGGCCACACCGGGCCGCGCGAGTTCAACCTCGGCGGCGGCATGGCCGTCGACTACAGCACGCCCGACACCCGATTCGACTGGAAGCAGTACGGCGCCGAGGTCGCAGCCCTCGCCCAGCCGGGCGAGACACTGCGCATCGAACCGGGCCGCTCCATCAGCGTCTATGCCGGCTGGTACGTAACCGAGGTCCTAGACGTTAAGAAGGCACACGGCCAGTGGTACGCCGTCCTACGCGGCGGAACCATGCACATCCGGACGCCGGTCACCAAGCAGCACAACCAGCCGTTCAACGTCCTCACCAGCAATGGCGACGGCCCCGCGGTCACCAGCGAAACCGTCACGCTCGTCGGCCAGCTCTGCACACCAAAGGACGTCTTCGCACGCGAGGTCCCCACGGACCGCATCGCAGTCGGCGACCTAGTCGCCTTCGCCATGGCCGGCGCCTACGCCTGGAACATCTCCCACCACGACTTCCTCATGCACCCGAAGCCGAGGTTCCACTACCTGGGGATCGAGACAGCCAGCTAAGCCAAGAAGCCAAGAGAAGGTCGGTTCCAGTCTGGAACCGACCTTCTCGCGCTTCAGGAAGACGCCACGACAACCGAACGGCCCCCCTGAACACGCCCAAAGACGACGAAGGCTTAGTAAGATGCCGTCAACTCAACGGAGCCGAGAGGATGCCATGACGAAAGAGATCAAGAGCCACATGCTTCCCCTAACGAAGCTCTTCTCCCAAGATTTCTTCTTTCAGGTGCCCGAGTATCAGAGGCCTTTCCTCTGGGACGCGCAGAATTTTCGCGACCTTATTGACGACCTAGTAACAGCGAAAACCGATGAGCCCTACTTCCTAGGAACGCTAGTACTTCATCAGATCGGCCCCTCGGAATACGCAATTGTGGATGGACAGCAGCGCCTGACATCGCTTTGCATTCTATTTGCCTGCCTTCGCGATGCCCTAGACCACCAAGAGAAGCACGGGCTAGCAAACGAGTTGCATGAAAAAATAATCCAACCCGAAAGGGAAATCGATAACATTCCGTCCAGAAGTCGGCTACAAGTAAAAGATCAAGCCGTCTTTAATGCACTGATTAAAAAGACAGGCGGGACGAAGAACGAAGTCTCCGAAACTAATAGAAAGACTCCAAGCGGTCGCCGATATGAACTGGCCAGGTCAATCTTTTGGAAGGCCATTTCCGGGATGAAGAGTGACGAGCTTCGCCAATTCGTTGACTTTGTCACTCAACGTTGCAATCTAATCTATCTCGCGACAGATTCATTTGAAGACGCGTTTCAACTATTCACCGTGGTGAACGATCGAGGTAAGCAACTTCGGCGAATCGATGTCCTCAAGGCACACAATCTTGACCCCGCTCACCTCCCAAGCGAATCGTCGAGAACAAAGTACGCACACAAGTGGGAAGAGATGGAGGACAAGCTAGGAGAAAGTGGCTTCGAGGAGATCTTCCATCTACTGCGACTTATCTACATCAAGGATAAGCCACAATCCGACCTTCAGACTGAGTTCAGGAAACGAATTCTCGGACAAAAAGGAATGCCAAAGCAAGGTGCGGAGTTTATGGACGAACTCGGCACCTATGTCGATCTATATGACGACCTCTTTATCGCTCGCGATTTCATGGATGAGGATACTCACATAGCTCCACGCTATCGGACGCTAATGCGAGCTATGATCGACCACTTCCCGGCTTCGGAATGGAAGTCTTGCCTTCTGTTGTTTGCTCGCAAGTTCGGCCATGTAGGACTATATCAGTTCCTACTAAAACTAGAGAAGGTCTACCTTAGTCATTGGATCAGCGGTATCCGCAAAGACGAGCGATACGGCACTTACACATCAATTTTGTCTAACCTTTCTTCGGCAACCGATCCGAACAAGATCGCCGAAAGCATCGAGGTTAATATAAAGGCCATCGAAAAAGCTTGCCGGGCAGACAATTTTTACGGTGCCGGGCACGCCAAATACTTGCTCGTCAGGGCAGAGATAATAGCAAGCGAACTTGACCACGAACGCCACTTCCAGGCCCGCTCAATCGAGCATGTACTTCCGCAGAACCCAGCTTCAGGGAGTGATTGGAACAAGATCTTCCCGACTGCCCAGCGCGAAAAGCTAGTCGACTCGGCTGGAAATCTAGTCCTACTTAGCAAGAGCAAGAACTCGTCAGCAGGACGGCGGGAATTCGAACAGAAGAAGCAGACTTATCTCAAGCCTCGCGTGTCTGACTTCCCGCGCAGCATGCAAGTGATTGATTACGCCAAATGGACTCCTGACGTGGTCCGAAAGCGCACAGAAGATTTTGCCACAACCGTGCTGCAGGATCCTTAACTCTGAGCCATCATGCGTGCACACATTCTGCAGCGAGACGGTCTTATACCTCAGATAGACGTCCGTCGTACGTGGCAGAATCGGGGGCGTGGCGAACTACGTGCGAACGTTTGGCGAGATCCCAGGGCAGGTCGAGGGAACGTCCTTCTACAGTCGAGAGCAAGTACGCAAAGCCAAGCTGCATGCTCACAATCAGGCAGGGATCTCTGGCACCGGAAAGCAGGGCGCCGACGCGATAGTCCTTAACGGTGGCTATCCAGATGATCGCGATTACGGCGAGATCATTGTCTACACTGGGCATGGAGGCCAGGACTCTCGCACCAAGCTGCAGATAGCTGACCAGACACTCGACGACTCAGGCAACGCAGGGTTGGTTAAGAGCCAACTAGACGGTCTGCCCGTTCGAGTGATCCGCGGCTTTGAGGAGGACTCCCCGCATGCTCCAGATGAGGGCTACCGGTACGACGGGCTGTATCGGGTTGTCCGGCACTGGTTCAAGACTCGGGATGACGGGTTTCAGGTCTGCCAATTCCTCATGGTCAAAATCGGAAGCCCTTCGGACGTAGTCGATCCGGAACTTCCCACCGAGATTCCTCCTGGCACTACACTGGAGCCTTTGAAGCCGGTTGGCCCTGCGGGGCGGTCCAAGACGACGATCAACAAGGTGAATCGGCGCGCAGAGGTCGTGCAGAGAGTCAAAGCGTGGCATGGCAATCGTTGCCAGGTCTGCGGGGAGACCGTTGCACTTCCTAGCGGCCCCAGTAGTGAGGCGGCACACATCAAGGCCCTTGGTGTCCCTCATAACGGCCCCGATGTCGAGGAGAACGTCCTGTGCCTGTGCCCAAACGACCATAAGCGCTTCGACAACGGCGCTCTTTACCTGACTGACGATCTAGAAATCGTAGATGCTCTAACAAGCGCTGTCGGAAAGCAGTTGCACACGCACCCCTCCCACAACATTGGGATCGAGTACGTGCGATATCACCGGGCTTGCTGGGTTAAGGAGACCTAAGTGCGGCGAACATCTGGTGTCGGCATTCGCCGCAGCATGGGGAGCAACGAAAGCCGCGTTATCAAGCCTGAGTTAGCTTTGCGCCGTGCGGTACATGCGCTCGGCCTGCGGTATCGAGTGTCCGTGCGTCCACTGCCGGCGCTCCGGCGCACACCCGACATTGTCTTCACCAGGGTTGAGGTGGCCGTCTTCGTAGACGGTTGCTTCTGGCACGGCTGCCCTGAGCACCACACCACGGAAGCAACCAACGCTCAGCACTGGGCAGAGAAGATACGGCGCAATCGAGAGAGGGACGCCGAGACCGACCGGCTCCTAACTGTGGCTGGTTGGCTGGCGATTCGCGTCTGGGAGCATGAGAATCTCAGGGAGGCGGCCCGACGTATCGCCGTGCAGGTCCAAGCCCGGCGCGGACAGCAGCAATCCAGGGCCGCCCCGCGGAATCCGCGAAATACGCGAAATCGCCGCGATACTGGTTGATCGGGCACTCGCCTTGGGACCATCCACCACGCAATGCCGCAGAACTCCACGAAACCTCCTGACCTGCTGCGATGCTCGCTCTCAGGTGGGCATCCGGGTTTCTGCGCCAGGCCGCGCCCACGTTCTGCGGACTCGTGACCTGGCGTCTCCCCGTCTGGAGGGGCGATGCAGGTTTCTGCGAATTCTGCGGATTGTGCGGCGGGGGCGTCAGCGCTGGTCGCCGTCACGCATGAAGGATTAGTGCCTGAACTGCCAGCGATGAGGGCCGCCGGGCAAACGCGCGTCGGCAGGGCCGCCTATGGACGGGGTGGGCGTGTCGGTCTCGTCGGAGACGTCCTGAGGGGGCGGTCATTCCCAATGCGTTCCCGCGGACACCCCTCAGGGGGCATGTAGTCCGGGGTTTGCACAGGTAGGAGCCATGCCCGGATGGCAATGGCCCCCTGTCTCCTAAAGCGGGTGCCGCAGGTTCGAATCCTGCCGGAGGCGCTTTCATGACCACCGCGAAAGGTCCTTGGCCGGCATGAGCGCCGCGCAGGGCTTTCGCTTCCTCGGAACGGGCGCGGTTTCCGTGCGGGGCGCCGTCCCCAAGGCATGTTGCTCACGTTTCCCGGTGCGGGCTCGGCGGGCGTGCGGGCGTCTTTCAACGAAAGTGGCCCTCCTCCCGGGGGAGAAGGGCCACTTCGGTGAGAAGCGCGCCATGCGGGACGGCACGCTCAAGTGAGAATCGGCTCGGCTGAGCCGAAGGTTTCGCGATCGGCGTCCGGCGTCACGCCGGGGCCGTAAAAGGGGGCCGCACCAGCCCCCTCATCTCGGTCATCTTGACGATGGAGCCGCGCAGGCCGGGGGGCCTAGGGCGCGGTTCTCACACTCGCCAGTCCGCAGCGGAGACCAGCGCGGTGTACTCCACCCAGTCGTACCCGTCCCGGGTGTACTCCTCCCGGAGGTACTTGAGCAGGCCGTACTCCCGCACGTAGCAGCCCACCGGCGTGTACTCCACGACGGTGATCCACAGGATGGCGATCCGCCGCACGGTGACCCGCACCACGAGGAACTCCACCACGGTGACGCGCATCGTGGCGAGGTCGAGCACGGGGATCCACACCCGGTCGTACTCCACCACGACCAGCTCCACCAGGACGAAGTCGATCTCGGTGAAGCCGCCCCCGGGGAAGCTCACCCCGGTGAAGACGGGCCAGGTGAAGTCGGGCCCGGCGTAGCGGGTGAGGGGGAAACCGTTCCCGCGACGGGAGATCTCGGGACGGTCGTTGGTCGGGATCATGATGATCACGCAGCCTTCCGGGCTTTAGTCACGAACTGCACGAGGCAGAAGCCCTGCCGAGCAGGACCTGATCAAGACCGTACGGCGCCGGGGCCGGAAGGCAACCGGGCCGAAAGCGCGACCCGGGTCATATTCCGAAAGGCCTTCGACTCGCACGGCGTCGCGGCATGGGAAAGGCCGGGCGGCGCGTGAGTGCGCCGCCCGGCCTTCGGGTGGACGGGTCGAGTGCCCGGACCGGCCCTAAGCCGGGCCGGGCTTGGTCATTACCGGCCGTGAGACCGCCGCACGATCAGCTTTCTCGCGGCGAACCGGCCAGCCTCTCGATGAACACCTCCCTGGCCGTGTCATCCCGCAGTTCGTCGAACTCCGTCCAGACGGTCCGCGCGGTTTCGGCGGACAGGCCGGCGGCTTCGACGGCGTCGGCGAGTTTGACGTTCATGCCCCACCGGGCCGTCCGCCAGCAGTACGTGCTGACGAGTTCGCGGAGCCCCGGATGCATGGCGTCCAGGTTTCCGGCGATCCAGTCCCGGGTGTTCCGCACCATTCGCTCGTGGCCGGGGCGCAGCAGTTCCTGGACGTCCGCGCCGCGCCGCTCGCGAAGGGCCACGGACCGCGCGTGATTCCCGATGGCCTCGCGGACGGCGCGCAGCACCCCCTCCTGGACCCGAGGATCCGTGTAGCGGGCGGACCGGTGCACCGGATTGACCCCCTTCGTCAGCGGGTGGTCTCGGAACCATCCCTGCACGGGGTGGCCCTGGGCGTCGATCCGGTCGGGTGTCAGTTTCGGCCCGCTGGTCAGAACCTCGATCACCACGAGCGCGTCGTTCGCCCGGAAGGTCAGACCTTCCAGATCCGGGTCGTCCGGCAGCACGAGCAGGTTCTTGCCGCCGTCGCTGCCGGCCGCGTCGAGGTCGAACAGGTACCCCCGGTCCGCGTGCGGGTGCGGGTCGAAGTACGCCGCCGTCCGGAAGAGGTACAGCCCGCGCACCAGGGTTCCCCTGGCGGTCGGCCAGTACATCTGCTTCAGGGCCGCACGGGCCGTGCCGCGCATTCCGTTGTCGAGCAGGATGACGTCCTGCCGCGGTTCGGGCTCGTCCACGGGCAGGCCCCGCCGACGCAGGAGTGTCGTCAGGTTCCGAGCGGCGTCGGCGATCTCCTCGTCGGAGGGGGCCTTCCACGCCATCGTCCCGAGCATGGCGTCCAGCTCGGGGAAGGTCCTGCCATGGTGGCGCTTCAGATCCGCCAGTGCGCTCCTGACGACGCTCCGGTTGATGGGGATCTCGATGATGTCCAGCCCCGGCTCGAAGGCGAGGACGATCATGCGGCAGTTCTCGCCGTCGCGGCCGACCGACGCGAGGGTCGCGCCGTTCGCGGCCGCCGCTCGGATGTCTCCGAGCATGCGGTGGACGGCCCGGACGTAGAACGGTGCGATGGTCTCCCATGCGGCGTCGTACGCGTCGCGGAGGGCGGACGCCACGGCCTCCCGGTCGGTTTCCGACGCGAACCGGAAGAGCCCTTCGGTGTCGAGGATCGACCTCAGCGAGGCCTCTCGTTCCATTTTATCTTGTTTGTTCAAGCTAGTCGCCATTGCGACACACTTCCCTTTTCTTTGAGTTCCTTTTGCGGCCTTTGCCGCAAAGGACATAGTACTTACTTAATGCCCGACGTCAAGCTTCCAGCGCCACGCATCCGTCCATGTGGACGCAGGTCAGCCCCATATCACAAAGGACCCTCTCCCGTCACGCAGAGCCGCACATCGACGCCATTTCATTCACCATGGCGCTCCGCCCGGCGGAGAATGGAACGGTTCGCCATGGCGGCGCCGCTAAGGCTCTTCCATGGCGGCAGGAAAGGGTCACAAGGGTCGCCCGCGGCGACATTTCGCCGCGCGAGGGCGCCGACCGCGGCCTCGACAGGTCAGGGACGGTCGAGACGGGGCTCTCTCGGTTCCAGCATCGGGACGAGGAAGCGGTGGGCCAGGGCGGCCAGTCGAGCGTCGTCGTCGAGGTCGATGATGTGGCTGGGAACCGCCAGGAGCGAGCCGGATATCCGGACCATCATCTCGGCCACGAAATCGATGTCCAGGTCGCTCGACACGTTGCCGGCGCGCTGCTCGCGGCGGAGCTGGTCGGCGACGAACCGCCGCACGGTGGCGAGGGTCCGGCCCCCGTCACCGGTCAGGGAGGGCAGGAGCAGGTCCGGTTCCGTGGCGATCAGGCCGCCGATCAGAGGGTTGCCCCGGATGGCGCGCAGCGAGCTCACGAAGCCGAGGACGACCCGGTCGGCGGCCGTCTCGGCCTCCCGGATGTCGATGAGGAACCGGTCGAAATAGCGGCGGAACTCCCGCCGCACCACCTGCTCCACCAGGGCGTCCTTCGTGGCGAACCGCCGGTAGACGGTGATCCGCGAGACGCCGGCCCGCCGGGCCACGTCGTCCATCGTGGAGCGCTGGATGCCCATCCGGCAGAACTGCGCGTAGGCCGCGTCGAGGACGCGCGACCGGGTCTCGTCCACGTCGTCGACCTGTTCGACGGCCTCGACGTACACGCTCTCCAGCAGCGACCCCGAGTCCGACGACCCCATGAGGAACGACAGCACAGGTTCCACGATCCCCTCCCGAGACACCGATTCTGCCCGAATCGTCCATGTGCGTCACGAAGGGTCTTGTGACCGAAGCCACCGTGTGCTCTCATGATGCCAGACCCTGATACACGGAAGCACGTTGTGTTTCATCGTATCAGCAGTCGTCGTCGGCCCGAGGAGGGAAAGGCATGGAACAACCCAGCAGGCGCAACGTGCTGATGACGGGCGGGGTGCTCGGGGCGCTCGGTGCGCTCAGCGTCGCGACGCCCGCCCAGGCCAGGCCGCTGTGGACGTGGTCGCCCAAGGGATCGGTCGTGGGCGCCGGCAAGGGCGTCGACCCGCGGTGGGTCTGGGACGAGGAGGCCGACCCGCTGGTCGCCTCGCTGATCGACCGGGGCGACGTCCCCAAGGTCAACATGCTGCTGAAGACCTGGACCAAGAACGGCCAGGCGCTGCCGTCCGGGCTGCCGGCGGACCTGAGGGCGTTCATCGAGAAGGCCCGGCAGCTGCCGTCGTGGGCCGACCAGACGAAGCTCGCCACCGCGTTCAGGTTCAACCAGAAGCGGGGCACCTACCTCGGCGTCAGCTACGGCTTCGCCAGCGGGATGATGAGCACGGTCATCCCCCACGAGGCGCGCGCGGTGTACTACTCCAAGGGCGGCGCGGACATGAGGGACCGCATCACCAAGACCGCCAAGCTCGGCTACGACATCGGCACCAGGAACGCGTTCCTGCCCGACGGCGAGATGATCGTGACCTGCGTCAAGACGCGGCTGGCCCACGCGGGCGTGCGCCACCTGCTGCCGCAGTCCCCGTACTGGACCAAGGTCGCCGACGAGCAGATCCCGATCAGCCAGGCGGACATGATGGTCACCTGGCACAGCCTGCCCACCACGGTCATGAAGCAGCTGAACCGGTGGAAGGTGCCGATCCCCGCCGACGAGTCCGCGGCGTTCCTGCACTCCTGGCAGCTGACCGCGCACATGCTGGGCATCCTGGACGAGTACATCCCCAACTCGTGGGACGAGGCCGACGCCCAGGCCGCGCAGGTCCTCGACCCGGTCCTCGCCCCGACCCCCGAGGGCGTCAAGCTGGCCGACATCCTGCTCCACCTCGGCGTCACCATCGACGGCGGCATCCTCACCACGCACATCCTCGGCGCGCTCACCCGCTACATGCTCGGCGACCAGATCTGCGGCTGGCTGCAGATCCCGCGCGAGCCGGTGTGGGACCCGGCCTTCGAGGCCTTCTGGCCGACCTTCGTCGCCATCAAGGAGGGCCTGCTCAAGATCACGGACGCGCCCCCCGGCCTGCTGCAGATCTACTGGGCGTTCGACGAGATCATCCGCCTGGGGACCCTGCTCTTCCTGTCGGGGGGCAACCTCCCGATCAGCATCCAGATCCCCACCACGAACAACCCGAACTACTGATCGCTTCGGTCCCACCCCACGGACTCCCGAAAGGACACGCGCGCCACGCTCCCCACGCCGGAGGCGCCAGGCAGAACCGGGCTCGGAATCCACGGATTCCGAGCCCGCGGCGGTTCCGCCCCCGGTCGACGGCGGCGGACGGCCGGCGTCTCGCCGCCGCGGAGGCGCCCGCTCGGCGGGAAAGGTAATGAGCGTGGGCGATGTCGTTACCGGTAGAGGGCACTTTTCTTGCAGGTCTGGGGAGTGGTTGTGGCGTTTAGTTTGAAATGGCGGGTATTTCCATCTGGCACACTGGGGGCGTGACGGCCACTGATCCGCTGATCCGGCTCGGGCGTCCAGGAGATGCGTCCGCTTTGGCGGAATTGCAGCACCTTCTGGACGGCGAGACGGAATTCATGCTTCTGGAACCCGGCGAGCGGGAGCCGGACCTCGACCCGCTGAAGCTGCGCCTCGCCGCCCGCGCCGAGGGCCGCGACCCGTCGTACCTGGTCGTGGCGCTGGAGGGGCCCGCGGCGGTGGGCTACGTCGACGTGTCGGTGCTCCCCTTCGCCAGGGCCCGCCGCACCGGCTACGTGGTCGCCGGCGTGCGCTCCGGCCACGGCGGGCGGGGGCTGGGCAAGGCCCTGATGGGGGCGGCACTGCGGGAGGCGCGGACGCGCGGGATGCGACGTCTGGAACTCACCGTGATGGAGCACAATCGCCGCGCTCTTTCGCTTTATCTGAATTGTGGTTTCCAGGTGGAGGGGCTCCGGCGGGCGGCGCTGGAGGCCCAGGGGCACCGGATCAACGAGTACTACATGGGCCTGCTGCTGGACTGAGCCAGGCAGGGCCGCCCCCCTGCCTCACCCACCGCGCCGGGGGCCGGCGGTGCGCCGGCCCCCGGGGCGGGTCACCAGGTGGTGGGCTTGGTCGGGCTGTGGAGCCAGGCCTTGAAGAAGGCGTCCAGGTCCTGGCCGGAGACCTTCTCCGCCAGAGCCTCGAACTCCCCGGTACCGGCGTTGCCGTACCGCTTGCCGTCCACCCAGGTGCGGACGAGGCGCAGGAACGGCCCGTCACCGATCTTGTGGCGGAGGGCCTGTAGCGTCATCGCGCCGCGGAAGTAGATCGCGCGGTGGAACAGCTGGTCGCGGGTCGGGTCGGCGATCACGAGGTCCCAGAACGGGGGCCGGTCCGGCTGGATCGGCGGCGGGTTGTCGTAGGACTGCTGGAACGACAGCTGCGCGGGCTGGCCTCCGTGCTTCTCCGCCCAGTACCACTCGACCCACTTGGCGAAGCCCTCGTTCAGCCAGATGTCCTTCCAGTCGCGCACCGAGACGCTGTCGCCGAACCACTGGTGGCCGATCTCGTGCGCCACGCCCCGCTCGACGGGCGGGCTCTGGTAGGTGGGGCGCGTCTGGGTCTCCAGCGCGTTCTCCAGGTTGAGCGGCGGGACGTTGTCGTTCTCGACGATGGAGCCGGTGCTGGTGAAGGGGTAGTCGCCGAAGTAGCCGGCGAGCTCGTCCGTCACCCGCGTGGTGTGGCGCGGCGTGCTGAGCGCGTCGGGGTCGGAGGCGATCTCCGGGTCGACCGCGTCGAGCTGCGGGACGCCCTTGGGGGTGGTCGTCGTGGAGACGTCGAACCGTCCGATCGAGTTGGTCACCAGGTACGTCGCCGTCGGCCGGTCCTCCCGCCACAGGAAGGTGTCCTCGCCGTGGGCGCTCCACTGCCGGACGAGCCGTCCGTTGCCGATCGCCCTGAGGCCGTGGGGGACGGTCGTCTCCAGCGTGACCAGCGCCTTGTCGCGCGGGTGGTCGTTGGACGGGAACCAGGTGGACGCGCCGTCGGGCTCGCTCATGACCGTCGCGCCGTCCCTGGTCGGCAGGAAACCGTACGGGAGGTCGAAGACGACCGGGCCGCTGAGGACCTGCGGCACGCCGTCGTAGCGGACGGTCACGGTGAACGCGCTGTGCTTCCGCAGGCCGCGGGGCGGGGTGATCTCCAGCTCCCGCTCGCCGGTGCGGTCGAACGACGCCGCGCGGCCGTTCACCCGCACCGACCGCACGTTCATCTTGTGGAAGTCGAGGTTGAACCGGGACAGGTTCTGGGTGGTGGTCGCCTTGACGGTGGTCGTGCCGGTGAGCTCGTCGGTGCCCGGGTCGTAGGCGGTCTTGATGTAGTAGTGCGTGACGTCGTATCCGCCGTTGCCGAGATCGGGGAAGTAGGGGTCGCCCATGCCGGGGGCTCCGGGCTCGTACCGGACGTCGGCGGCCGCGGCGGGCGCGAGAAGCGCGAGCGTCGCGGCGCCTGCCGCCGTGACCGCCAGCGGGAGGCGGCCGGCGGATCTGAGAGTCGCCATCGAGTCCCTCTCCGTCGAAGTCGGACGATCGCCTCAGCGGCGACCGAGACATGATCGATAACGTGCCCGCCGGAGAAGTCGATCAAGCCTGACAAAACGATCTTGTCGCGCGAAGCGGGCTCCCGACCTCACGTCCACCTGCGCCGCCACGGGCAGCGCGGGGTGGCAGCAGGTGAAGATCCTTCGAGTCGTACGGGGTCTTCCACCTCCTGGGCGATCGGCGGGCGGCCGGATGCGACACCTCGCGGCGACCGCCGGGTCAGGGCTTGCGGGCCAGGCCGCAGGCGGCGTCCACCGGCTCCGGCATGCCGAACGGCGTCGCCTCGGGCCGCCAGCGGGACGTGGAGACGACGCCCGGCTCCAGCAGTTCGAGGCCGGTGAAGAACTCGGTGATCTGCTCGGGCCTGCGGACGACATAGGGCGTCGAGCCCTGCTCGACGGCGATCCGCACGGCCTCTTCGCGGCCCTTCCGGTCGACGACGCCGGTGCCGTCGTTGAACGCCGCGAAACTTCCCGGGACGAGCGCGTGGAGGAGCCGCCGCACGATGGCGTGCGCCTCGCCGTCGTCGACGACGTTGCCCATGATCCCGAACATGATGAGGCCGACCGGACTGCCGAAGTCGAGGGTGCGGGCGGCCTCGTCCAGGATCCGGCCGGGGTCGCGGACGTCGCACTGGACGTAGTCCGTCCTGCCTTCGGGGCGCCCGGTCAGCAGCGCCCGCGCGTGGAGCAGGACCAGCGGGTCGTTGTCGACGTACACGACGCGCGTCTCGGGCGCGACGCGCTGGGCGACCTCGTGGGTGTTGTCGTGCGTGGGAAGCCCCGTCCCGATGTCGAGGAACTGCCGGACGCCCTCCCGCTCGGCGAGGTGGCGGACCATGCGGCCGAGCGTCGCGCGGGAGTGGCGGGCGACGTCGCCGACGCTGGGGAACGCCGCCGCGACCTGCTCGCCGACCTGCCGGTCGATCTCGTAGAAGTCCTTGCCGCCGATCCAGTAGTTCCACATGCGCGCGGGATGGGGGCGGGAGGTGTCGATCTCGGGCGGTAACCGTGCGGACATGGCGCTCATCGTCGCCGCGCGGGTACCGCCCCGCAAGGCAGAATCGGAAGGTGGCGAAAAGATGTCCGTGCGGGGTCGGCTCCCGGTATCGGGACTGTTGCGGGCCCTTGCACCGGGGTGAGGAAACGGCTGAGACGGCCGTCCGGTTGATGCGGTCGCGGTTCAGCGCGTTCGCGGTGGAGGACGAGGCGTACCTGCTCGCGACCTGGCATCCGGCGACACGTCCGGAGCGGATCGGCTTCGAGGACGGCACGCGCTGGACGCGGCTGGAGGTCGTCCGCACCGAGGGCGGCGGGCCGGACGACGACAAGGGCCTCGTGGAGTTCCGCGCCCATTACCTGACGGGAACGGAGCCCGGTGAAATGCACGAGGTCAGCCGGTTCGTGCGACACGACGGCAGATGGGTCTACGTCCGGGGCAAAGTGAGCTGACATTCCATCCCACGGGCGAGCGGTATCGCCCGTACGGGGGAAGGACGACCTGGGCGGGCGCTGAGAACGTGTGGATGCGGGCGATGGACGCCCACGGAAAAGGGGAATCCACATGTCACGGAAAAGGCGTGCCGCGGTCGCCGGAATGGCCGTTCTCTGCGCGGCCGGCGCGGTCGGCACCGGCAGCGCGATGGCGCAGGACAAGGGGCCGGTCCCGAAGGAGGCCCACGTCACCGGGGACGCGTGGCTGAACTACCCGGGCGACTCCGAGTACCCGTACCGGCGGTTCATCGTCGACGCGCACGGCGGCCCGTGGAAGTTCGTCAACGGGAAGATGATCATGGGTGCGGCGCGCGGCACGGTGAAGTTCGACCACTACGCGCCGGACGTGCCCGGTGGACCGTCGAAGCACCACTGGGGCTGGATCAAGGTCGACTACGTGATGGCGACCGGGCCGGTCGCGGTCGTGTCCGGAATCCGGCAGGACGACGAGCACGGCATTCCACCGAACCAGAAGCGCGCGAACCTGACGTTCTACCAGTCGCCGCGCGGCCACAAGTTCGACCGGATGGGCTTCTCGTGGGGCGTCGTCTATCCGCAGTGCCAGCAGATGGGTGTCGGGCCGGCGCCGTTCAGCACCAACAGTTCCGGTCCTTTCGGGAAATGGCTGAAGGGGTACACGGTGAAGGACGCGCCCCTGAAGCTCCCGACCGGCGACTTCCAGCCGCCGGACAACCCCGCCGACTGCTCGTTCGCCGACAGCTAGCCCACCCGCCAACGCGACGGAAGCCGTTTACTCCGCGCCTCGACGACGACCAGTCGGGGGCCGAGGCGCGGAGGGCGAACGGCCTGGACAACCTCCACCCGTCCGGCGTCCGGCGCCACACCGCTCCGCACCACGCGATCGTGGTCGAGACGCCGGAAAACACCGTTTCGCAAGCCGACCGCCGCCAGCCGCCGCCGGGCGCGGCTGGGCCCCGCTGGGCGCGGCCGGGCGCGGCCAGGCGCGGCCGGGCGCCGCTATCGGTTCCTGAGCCGCCGTCCGCAGCGGGCCAGCAGCACCAGCAGCAGGACGGGCGCGACGAGCGCGGCGGCGCGCAGGGTGGTGAGGTCGGCGAGCGCCCCGAGCACGAGCGGGGCGACGCCGATCGCCACCCCGGACGCGAGCGCGCACCGCGCCGCGGCCCGCGCCGGCTCGGACGGCCGCGCGGCGAGGGCCTGGCCGAGGATCACCGGATACAGCAACGCCACCCCGAGCCCGGTCACCACGAGCCCGGCGACGGCGACCGGCGCGGGCGACGCCCACAGCACCGCGAACCCGCCGAGGCCGACGGCCGCCGCGAGGGCGAGCAGCCGGTCCGGCCGTCCTCCGCGCCGCACGACCGGCCCCGCGGCGGCCCGTCCGGCGGCCATCCCGAGGACGAACCCCGCCGACAACGTGGCCGCGCTCCCCGCCCCCAGCCCCTTGACGCTCCCGAGGAAGTCCGCCGCCCAGAAGACCATGCAGAACTCCACCCCCACCGCGAGCACAAGATCGACCCACCGTCCCCAGAACCCAACCCCGCCCCGCCCACGGCGAACGGACCGACCCCCTTCTCCGCCAGCACCCTCCCCACCAGAAGCCTCAGCGCCTACACCAAGGCAGGAAACCCGCCCACCACCCGCCGCCGACTCCTCCCCAAACAAATCCCGATCGGCCGTCCCCGTGTCGGAAGGCTCAGCACCTGCCGCGCCAACACAGGAAGCCCGGACACCGGCCGCAGCACCCGCCGCTGACTCCTCACCGGACGATGCCCGCTCGACAGAAGCACCCAAAGGCTCAGCACCTGCCGCGCCGAGGCAGGAAGGCCCCACACCGGACACAGCGCCCGATGCTGACTCCTCACCGGCCGATTCCCGAGCGGCAGAAACGCCAGAAGGCTCGATACCTGCGGCCCCAAGGCAGGAAGGCCCCACACCAGCAGCATCACCCGCCGCCGACTCCTCGTCGAACGACCCGCGATCGACAGAGGCGCCAGAAGGCTCAGTACCTGCCGCGCCGAGGCGGGTAGGCCTGGCTTCGGTTGCGGCGCCTGCCGTTGGCTCGTTCCCGGGCGACTCGTAGTCCGTTGGCGCAGCGTTGAGGGGCTTGGTGCTGGACGGGTCGGTGGGCGCGGGGGTGGCGTGGGACGGTGCGGGCTCGGTGGGGGCGTTGATCGGGGGGCGGGGTGGACGGGTGAGGAGAAGGAGGATGGCGGCGGCCAGGAGGGGCGGGGCGGCGAAGGCGGGGCGCCAGCCGAGGCCGTGGGCCAGGGCGGCGCCGATGAGGATCGGGGACAGGACGGACGCGGCGCTGGAAACGGCGTTGGCCTCGCCGATTTGGACCGTTCCATCGCCGTGCTGGGCGGCGCGCAGGGCCGCCGGGATCGCGTACCGCCCGAGCCGTGCGGCCAGGCGGTGTCCGACCAGCCCGACGATCACCAGACCGAGGGCGAAGGCGGACGGGTAGAGGGCGGCCTCGGCGCGGGGCAGGCCGCGCTCCTCCCGCAACTGGGGCAGGATCGCACCGAGCCCGGTGAGCAGGTAGCCGAGGCACCCGAAGGCGGCGTACAGCCCGAGTGTCTCCGCTGTCCGCCCGGTGGCCGGGCCCGTGTCGGCGGGCTTCATCGCGCCTCCCTATTAAACTCGTAGGACGAGGATAAGTCGAGCACGCCAGGATGTCACCCATGGAGCCGATGACCGCGCACTCCGCGCGCGCCCTGCGCAGCCAGGGAGCGCTGGCGATGCTCCGCCACGCCCACGCTCACCCGTCGGTCAAGCGCGCGGACGCGGCGCGGGCGCTGGGGCTGAGCAGCGGCTCCGCGACCGAGATCACGAGCCGGTTGAAGGCGGCCCGGCTGCTCGACGAGGAGGCCTCCGCCCTGACCGGCGGGCGAGGCCGCCCCTCCCCCGCGCTCGTGCCCCACCGCGACGGCCCGCTGGTGTGCGTCGTGGACATCAGCCACGAGCGGTGGCAGGCGGCCTGCGTCGAACTGGGCGGCCGCGTCGTCGCGCAGGAGGCCGGCGGCCACTCCGGCACCCCGGACGTCCTCGAGACGCTCGGCCACCACGTGGCGGCCATGCACGCCCGCTACGGCCACCGCCTCCGTGCGGTGTCCGCCTGCGTCGCGGGCACGGTCAGCGCGACCACGGTCGTCCAGGCGTCGGGCATGGGCTGGCGCGGCGTGGACCTAGAACCGCTCCGGCCGCCCGGAATTCCCCTGCTCGTCGGCAACGACGCCTCGCTCGCCGGGCTGGCGGAGGCCAGACGCGGCGCGGGCGCGGGGGCGCGGGTGGTCCTGCACCTCACGGTCGAGGTAGGGATCGGCGGCATCCTCGTCGTGGACGGACGGCCGGTGGACGGCGCCACCGGCGCTGGCGGCGAGTTCGGCCACATGCCGTTCGGGGACCCCTCGCTCCAATGCCCCTGCGGCGCCCGCGGTTGCTGGGACCTGGAGGTCGACGGCCGCGCCATGGCCCGCGCCCTCGGCCGCCCCGCCCCCCGCGACCCGCGCACGGCCGCCGGGCACGTGATCGCCGCCGCGTCGTCCGACCCCGCGGCCCGCTCGGCCGTCGGCGCCGCCGCGCACGCGCTGGGACGGGGCATCGGCGCCCTCGCCAACGCCCTCGATCCCGGCGTGGTCACGCTCTCCGGCCTGGCCACCGATCTGGCCGCGACGGCGCCCGCGGCCCTGGAGACCGGCTACACCGCGGCCCTGATGCGCTACCGCCGCACGGCGCCGCCGCCCATCCTGCCCTCGACGCTCGGCCCGCAGGGCCCCCTCACCGGAGCCGCGGACGCCGCCTTCGACCTCCTCCTCACCGAGGAAGGCCTGGCCGCCTGGTCCCGAACGTGAGTCCGAGCGCCAGGCCACGCCCCCAGCGCGGCACCCCGTCACCAGGGACGCTGCTGGATCGCGGATGCCACGTTCGGCCCCTCCTCGCGGAGGAGCACCAGGTCGCCAGATCCCGCACCTGAGCCGAGCGCGCGGTTCGTGGCCACGCAACGCCGCGCGGCGCTTGGCTGCCCGCGCGGCGCTCGGGCAGCCAACGCCGCTAGGAGCCGCGCGACGGGCTGCGCTCGGGAACCTCACGCAAAGAAGCACCAAGGCGCACGCTCCCCGTACCTGGGGGCGGGCGGCCAGGAACTAGCCGCGCAGCGGCGCGCGGCGCGCGGGTGACCCAAGGCGGCTCGGAGTCGCGGACGGATGCGCCCGGGGCTTTACGCAGAGGCGGACCAGAGTGTGTGGGCCCTGCACCCGAGGCTGGGCGGCCAGGAACTAGCCGCGCAGCGGCGCTCGGGGGGCCACGGGCTTGGGGGGTGCGGCGGTTGCGTTCGGGCCAGCGCGTATGGGGTCCGCATCTGGGGGCGGGAACGGGGGTGGTGGTTAGGCGGGGCGCCATTCGGGGATGGCGCCTGGTTCGTGGAGGCAGTGGTCGGGGGCGGCTTCCAGGGCCTTCTCCTCGCCGCCGGGGGTGTAGGTGACGATCAGGCGCAGGGGGCGCCAGGTCATGTTGTAGGTGGAGTGCCAGACGCCCTTGGGGATGTGGACGGCGTCGCCTTCGCGGATCAGGAAGGGCTCGCCGTCGTCGACCATCTGCGCGGCCTCGCCGGAGATGACGTAGATGACCTCCTCGGCGTTCGGATGGTGGTGGCGGGCGTGGCCCTTGCCGGGGTTGACGATCACCTCGCCCAGGGTGCTGCCCGCCCCGGGCACCGCGGACGGGGTGACGAACCACTTGATCGACCCCCAGTCGAAGGTCGCGGTCGCCACGTCACCGGGGTTCCTCAGCATCAGATCTCCAGGTTCTTGAAGGCCGCGACCTGCGCGGTGACGGCCTTCTCGGTCGGGAGCCGCTCGACGGAGGAGGCGCCGAAGAAGCCGACGACGCCCTCCGTCCGGGACAGGACGTAGGCGGCGTCGTCCGGTTCGGCGATGGGGCCGCCGTGGCACAGCACGAGGACGTCGGGACGGACGGCGGCCGCGGCGTCCCGCATGGCCTGGACGCGCTCGACCGCCTCGTCCAGCGTCAGGGACGTCCCGGCGCCGATGCTGCCCTTGGTGGTGAGGCCGACGTGGGGGACGAGCACGTCGGCGCCGGCCTCGGTCATCGCCCGCGCCTGGTCCTCGTCGAAGACGTAGGGGGCGGTGACCAGGCCGCGCTCGTGGGCGAGCCGCACCATCTCGATCTCCAGGTCGTAGCCCATGCCGGTCTCTTCGAGGTTCTGCCGGAAGACGCCGTCGTAGAGCCCGACCGTCGGGAAGTTCTGCACGCCCGCGAAGCCCATGGCCTTGAGCTGGTCGAGGAAGACGGGCATCACCCGGAACGGGTCGGTGCCGCACACTCCGGCCAGGACGGGCGTGTCCCGGACGACGGGCAGCACCTCCGACGCCATCTCCACCACGATCTGGTTGGCGTCCCCGTACGGGAGCAGGCCGGCCAGCGACCCGCGTCCGGCCATCCGGTAGCGGCCCGAGTTGTAGATGATGATCAGGTCGACGCCGCCCGCCTCGGCGCACTTGGCGGACAGCCCGGTGCCCGCGCCCGCGCCGATGACGGGCCTGCCCTCCTCGACGGTGTTCCGCAGCCGGAACAGGACGGTCTCGCGGTTCACTGCGCGCCCTCCGAGATCAGCCGGTGCAGCCGGTCGGCCATCGCCCGGCCGAACTCCGGGTCGTTGATGTGCATGTCGAGCATCTCCGCCCCCGCGACGTCCTCCAGCGCCATGAAGCAGGCCACGTCGGCCACCGGATCGTGGAACGGCATGCCGGGCGCGTCGAGCGCCGACACGCCCTTGAGCGGGACGAACAGCGCGGTCGGCCCGGTGGCCGCGGCCAGCTTGGCCGCCATCCGGCGGCCCAGCTCGCCCATCTCCTCGGCCGTCGTCCGCATGAGCGTCACGGTGGGGTTGTGGACGTACAGCATCCGCTGCCCGAACCGCTCGGGGACGGTGCCGCGCGGCCCGAAGTTGACCATGTCGAGGGCGCCGGGCGCCACGACCTGCGGGACGCCGTGCCGTCCCGCGGCGGTGAGGCGGTCGGGTCCCGCCGACAGGACGCCGCCCACGAGGTCGTCCGCCAGCTCGGTGGTGGTCAGGTCGAGCACCCCGGCCAGCAGGCCGCTCTCCACGAGCCCTTCGAGCGCCCGTCCTCCGGCGCCCGTCGCGTGGAAGACGAGCACCTCGTAGCCGAGTTCGTCCAGGCGCTCCCGGGCGGCGTCCACCGCCGGGGTCGTGACCCCGAACATGGACGCCGCGACGAGGGGCCGCTCGTCCGGGGCGGGCTCCGGGACGGCGTGCGCCTTCGCCATCCCGGCCGCCGCCGCGGCGGCGTTCCCGAGGATCAGGCGCGACAGCCGGTTCAGGCCCGCGATGTCGACGACGCTGTAGGTGAGCGTGACGTCCTTGGCGCCCACGTAGGGCGAGACGTCCCCCGACGCCATCGTCGACACGATCAGCTTGGGCAGTCCGATGGGCAGGTCCCGGACGGCCCGCGCGGCGATCGACGATCCGCCGCTCCCGCCGACGGCGAGCACGGCGTCCACCCGGTCCAGCGCGGCGAGGACGACCGCCGCGCCCTCCCCCATCGCCGTGACGGCCGCGCCCCGGTCGCCGGCGTCCCGCAGGGCCTGGAGCGAGGCGCCCCCGGCCTCCGCGACCTCCTCGGCGGTGACGTCGGCCGTCACCTCCGACGGCCCGACCCCCGCGTCCACGAGGACGGTGTCGCAGCCCAGCTCACGCACCCGCTCGCGGAGCCACGCGTACTCCGCGCCCTTGGTGTCGAGCGTCCCCACCAGTACCACGGTCGCCATCGCGTCCCCTCCGTTCCCCCGATACCGATTCCCCCGACGATCACTTCGCAAGCCTGTCCCCCTGGTGAGCGCCACCCTTCTTGGAACGGGACAATCTGGGCATGCCCCAGCCCTCTCTCGCCGGAGTCCTGCGTAGCACCGTCGCGACCGTGCTCACGCTCCTGGCGGCCGTCGTCTTCGTGGCGCTCGCCGTGGTCCTGATGGTCACGCAGGTCCCGGACGGCACCCGGGACCTGGACGCCTACCGGGCCGCGCCGCGCTGCCCGTCCGCGCCGGCCCGGCCCGCCGAGTGCCGCTGGACGCGGGAGTTCACCGTGGCCGGCGTCCGGCTGACGTCCAGGCGGGGCAGGCTCGACACCGTCACCCTGACCGGCACGGACGGCCACCGGTGGGAGACGGCCTACACCGACCGGGGCCCGGTCATCGGCGATCTCGGCAGGGGCGACCGGGTCACCGGCACCGTCTGGCGCGGGCGGCTGACCGAGATCGCGGCGCGCGGCGAGTCGCAGGACACCGACGCCGCCCCGGCCGACCTGCGCGCCCGGTCCCTCATCGCCGGGCTGATCATGATTCCGCCCGGCCTCCTGGTCACGGCGGCGTGCGTCTGGAGGCTGGGACGGCGCGCCGGCCCGAGCCGGGGCATGGTCGCCACCCTCGGCCTGGCCGTCGGCGTGTTCTTCGCCGGCCTGTTCTCCCCGCTCGCCGCGAACGCCGTCGGCGAGGACTTCTGGGCCACGGCGGCCGTCTGGCTGCCCGCGGCCGTCCTCCTGGCCGTCGGGGCCCGCGTCTACACGACCCGGGGGAACGGCCTCGCCAGGTGACGGTCAGGCGGGGACGGACGCCTCGGTGACGGAGCCGTCCTCCAGGGTCAGGACGCGGTCGGCCTCGGCGAGGAGGGTCTCGTCGTGGGTCGCCACCAGGACGGTCACGCCCTCGCTGGAGACGACCGCGCGGAACAGCGGCATGATGGCGGCGGCGGTCTCGGAGTCGAGCTGGCCCGTGGGCTCGTCGGCCAGGAGCAGGCGGGGCCGGTTGGCGAGGGCGCGGGCGATCGCCACGCGCTGGCGCTGGCCGCCGGACAGCTCGTAGGGGCGCTGCAGCGCGTGGTCGGCCAGGCCGACGAGGCCCAGCAGGACGCGGACCCGCTCGTCGCGCTCGGCGGGCGGCGTGCGGACGAGGCGCAGCGGGACCTCGACGTTCTCGGCGGCCGACAGGACGGGGATGAGTCCGTGCGACTGGAACACGTAGCCGATGTCGTCGCGGCGCAGGGCGAGCAGCTCGTCCTCGGAGAGCGCGCCGACGTCGCGGCCGTCGACGCGGACGGTGCCGCCGTCCGGGCTGTCCAGGCCGCCGATCAGGTTGAGGAGGGTCGTCTTGCCGGAGCCCGAGCGGCCCCGGACGGCGACGATCTCGCCGGGCGCGATGGTGAAGGACGCCCCGCGCAGGGCCGGGACCTCGATCCTGCCCGTCCGGAAGGTGCGGACCAGCCCCTCCACGGCCACCATCGGCGCGGTCATCGGTTCTCCTCCCGGTCGGGCCACACGCCGACATGGTCGCTCTCCAGCGCGAGGCGGACGCGGTCGCGCAGGTCCAGGGCCTCGGTGAAGCCCTTGGGCAGCTGGACGCGGCCGACGCGGTCGAGGAGGGCGTACTCCTCGACGACGCGGGTCCCGTCGTCCTCGGAGCGGCGGCGGACCTCGACGCTGGTGCGGCCGTCGCGGATGCCGACGGTCCGGTCGACGCGCTCGGACACCTGCGTGTCGTGGGTGACGACGACGGTGGTGGTGCCGAGCTCCTCGTTGACGCGGCGCAGGGCGGCGAACACCCCGGCGGCGGTGGCGGTGTCGAGCTCGCCGGTCGGCTCGTCGGCCAGCACGACCTGGGGTTCGTTGGCGACGGCCACGGCGATCGCGATGCGCTGCTGCTGGCCACCGGACAGCTCCGCCGGGCGGCGGCCCGCGCAGTCGCCGACGTCCAGCATGCCGAGCAGCTCGGCGGCGCGGGTGGCGCGCTCGCGGCGCGACCGCCCGGCGAACCTCATGGGCAGCTCGACGTTCTGCGCGGCGGTCAGGTACGGCAGGAGGTTGCGGGACGTCTGCTGCCAGACGAACCCGACCTTCTCGCGCCGGAACTCCAGCCGCTCCTTGGACGCCATGGTGAGCAGGTCCGACCCGGCGACGCGGGCGACGCCGGCGGTCGGCACGTCCAGGCCGGACAGGATGTTCAGCAGCGTCGACTTCCCCGACCCGGAGGCGCCGACGATGGCGACGAGCTCGCCGGGGTCGATCAGCAGGTCGAGGCCCTGGAGGGCGACGACCTCGACGCCGTCGGTCTTGTAGATGCGCACCAGGTTGTCGCAGACGATGTGGGCGCCCTCGCCGTAGACGGGGCCGCGTTCGGCGGCCCGTCGCTCCAGTTCGGCGAGATCGGTCGTGTCGGTCATCACTCCCCCGTTCTCAGAGCGTCGGCGGGGTCGGCGTCGAAGGCGCGGTCGACCGCGATGGCGGCGGCGGCCGCCAGCAGCAGCGCGGCGAGCAGGCCGAGCAGCGCCGGAAGTCCCGGGACGTGCGCGGTGACGGCGAAGCCGCCGGTGTAGGGGCGCAGGTCCACGGCCGGTCCGGTGATCTCCGGCAGCAGGAGGCCGAGGACCCACCCGGCGCCGACCGCGCACAGCAGGACGGGCGCGACCTCCACGAGCGCGAGGCGGCGGCTCTGCCGGCGGCTCAGCCCGAGGGCGCGCAGGTGCGCGATCGTCCGGCCGCGGGCGCGGGCGCCCACGACGAGCATCAGCAGGACGGCGAGCAGCCCGTACGCGCCGCCCGCGAGGGCGCCGTTCCGGAAGGTCTCGTGGACGACCGACACCAGCGGCAGCCCCGTCATCTCCCGCAGCACCCGCTGCCGCAGCACGATGTCGTCCCCCGGGGCCGCGGCGCGCAGCGCCTTGACGTCGATGTGGCCGCCCGCGAGGAAGACGTGGGACGGGAAACCCGTCGCACCGGCGACCGTCCGGTAAGGGACGATCACGAAGGCGCTGTTCTTCTCCTGACCGGGGAAGCGCGCGATCTGGCCGGACGGCTTGACGGTCACCGGGTCCATGCCCGCGCGGCCGAGCGTCACGGTGCCGGAGCCCAGGGTGCGGGCGGCCAGGGGCGACACCAGCGCGCCCGAGGTGTCCGGGATGCCGGGCACTTCGGGCGCCAGCCTCCGGTAGGCGTCGAGGTCCACGCCGACCACGGTCACCGGCGCCGGGTCGGTGGCGGACGAGGCCCGCGCGATGACCCGGACCCGGACGGCGCCGGTGACGCCGGGCACCGCGCGGATGCGGCGGAGCCCGGCCTCGTCCAGCGCCCCCGCCTCGACCCGCGCCTCGGCGCCGGTCTCGGCCCAGGAGGCGCGCTCCTGCCCGATCCGCAGCGCGGTGTCCACGGTGGAGGTGAAGCCGGCGATGGTCGCGGCGAGCAGCAGGACGGCCAGCGGCAGCGCGCCGACGAGGTTCTGCCGGGCCGCGCGGGCGAGGCCGATGAACGCGACGGCCCCGGTCCGCCGCCGCAGCAGCGGCCCGGCCGCGCGCAGCAGGTACGGGTAGGCGCGCAGGACGAGCACGCCGAGCGCCGCGCCGAGCAGGGCGGGGACGGCGGCGACGAGCGGGTCGGTGCCGGCGGACGGGCCGCGCTCGCGCAGCAGCACGACGCCGATCACCGCGAGCACCACCAGCAAGCCGTCCATGACGAGCCGCCGCCGGGAGGGCCGCGCCGCGACGAGGTCGTCGCGGCGTTCGGCGACCGAGCCGAGCCCGCCGCCGCGCTCCCGCAGGACCATGGTCGCCGAGACCCCGAGCACGGCCAGGACGAGCAGCCCGATCGCGTACAGCGAGGCGGCCTGCGGCGGGCCGGCGTCCAGCAGCCGTCCCGCCGCGTAGCCGAGCAGGGCGGACGGGACGGCGGCGAGCGCGGTCAGCCCGCAGGCGGGCGCGGCGAGCTGGCGCAGCGACGCGCCGCGGGCCCGCATCACGCCGAGGAGCGGGCGGAGCCGCTCGCCGAACAGCCCGGCGGCGAGCAGCAGCAGCCCGGCGGCCACGGCGACGAGGCCGCCGAAGGCGAGGCCGAGGACGGACTGGGCGGTGTGGAGCCGTTCGATGAACTCCTTCAGCCGGTTGTCCAGGGCGGTGGAGACCTCGCAGGGGAAGAGGTCGGCGCGCCCTTCGACGGCGGAGCGGAAGGCGTCGAGGTCGCGGACCATGACGCGGGTCTGCTCGGCGCTGACGGCGCCGGTGCGGACCGGGAACCGCCAGTCGTAGAGCAGCTTCAGATGCGGGTCGCGCGTGAGGCGCGAGTACGCGGTGGCATCGATCAGCGCCGTGCCCGCGTCGGCCTCGATGGTGCTGTTGGGGAGGTACTCGACGGTCGGGTGCAGGATCCGGGCGCGCGGCCGCCAGAACTGGTCGGCGGCGTTCAACGGTGCGTACAGGCCGCTGATGCGGACGCCCCTGCCGCCGAGGTCGATCCGGTCGCCGGCCTTGTAACCGAGCTGGTCGGCGTACCTCTTGGCGACCAGCACGTCGATGTCGCCGCTCGTCTGCCCCGGCTTGTTGAAGGGGTAGCGGCCGGAGACGAGGCGGACGCGCCGCCAGGCGCCCGGCTCCCAGCCGAGGTAGAGGATCCTCGGGCGGCGGAAGTCCCCCTCGACGCGGTCGCCCGGGGAGGTGACCGACGACTCGGGCTCGCCGACGACCCCGGCCAGGGAGCGGGGCAGCCGGTCCCGCCAGGCGAGGGCGTGGGAGTTCAGGGCCGCGTCGCCGGGAACGGCCGCGAAGGCGGCGGAGCCTCCGGCCTCCCCCTTCACGTGGATGTCGGCGTCGGCGCCGACGGCGGCGGCCGCGGCGCGGTCGTACCCGGCGGTCGTCCGGGACGGGACGGCGACGGCGAGCAGCGCCGACACCAGCATCAGCACGGCCAGCGCGGTGAGCGGCGCCCACTGCGCGCGGGCGAGCCGCGTCCCGGCACTCCTCATCGGTCCTCCCCCACGCGCAGGCCGGCGCCGAGGTTCCGGCGCCGCAGCGTCCGGATGACCGGCGCGAGCACGAGCCCGAGCACCGCCGCCACCCCGCCGAGGACGGCCAGCACCACGGGCCACTGGACGACCAGGTGCGCGGGCGGGTACGGCTCGGCGGCCTGCACGCTCAGCACGACGTGCGGGACGACGAGCCGCGCCACGACCAGGCCGAGGACCGTCCCGCCGAGGAGGCCGAGCCCGACCAGGTAGGCCTGCTCGGTCGCGAGCATCCCGGCGACCTGGCGGGGCGGGACGCCGAGCGCCCGCAGCACCGCGAACTCCCGGTACCGCTCGCCCGCGGTCACCGCCGCGTTCACCACGAACGCGATGACGGCGAACGCCAGCGCCGCGGCGAAGCCGAGCACGAGGGCGCCCTGGAGCGCCGCGCCCAGCGGGGCGTCGCGGAGCCGGGCGCGGGTCTCGACGCGGTCGGCCGCGACCTCGCCCCAGGCGGGATGGCGGGCCAGTTCCCGGACGGCGGGGGCGGTGCGGCCGCCGCGCGCCGACGCCCACCATTCCCGCGGCGTGATGGTCTCGCCGCCCGAACCGTCCACGGCGAGCCGCGACTGGGTGAGGGTGGGCAGGTCGACCAGGACGCCCGGCCTGCCGGGCGGCACGCTCGGCAGCGCGGGCGCGATGCCGGCGACCTTGACGGGCTGGTCGCCGTCGATGGTGTTCACGGTGACGGTGCCGCCGACGCCGACCTTGGCGCGGCTCGCCATCTCCTTGGTGATGACGCCCGGCACGACCGGCAGCAGGTCGGTGTTCTTGGTGTCGTGCGAGGGCGGGGTGGACGTGCCGAGCATCGCGTGGACGGCGGTACCGGTCGCGTAGCCGTAGAAGCCCTGGCGGTCGAGGGTGGGCGACGAGGGGATCGTGAGGGTCGCCAGTGCGTCCTCGCCCTCCTCGGCGGTCGTCCTGATCGGATGCTCCAGGTCCTGCGGTCCGGCGAACGCGTCCCAGCGGGCCCCCGCGGGCCGCGTGGCCTGGCCGGTGCCCTCGCCGGCGATGCTCCGCAGCTCCAGGTCGAGCCTGCCCGAGATCTTGTTGTCGTCGTAGTTGAAGTGGACGCCGCGGACCGCCAGCGGGAAGGAGGGCACGCCGTCCTTCCCCGCGAGCCGGGCGGTGTCGAGGGCGATGGTGTGCTCGTCGCCGTCCGCGTCGATGCCGGGCAGGGTCACCTGCCGGGTGAGCCCGTCGGCGTCGACGATGCTCACCACGAACTTGTAGCCCTCGCCGAGCGGCGGCACGTAGTCGGGGGGCACTTCGGGCTCCGGACCGGAGCGGCTGAGGCGCAGGTCGAACAGCAGCCGCTTCGGCGTGCCGGGCACGGTCAGCGCCGGGGCGGCGGGACGCGCCCGCGCCAGCTCGTCCAACCGCAGGTCGTTCCGCAGGCCGGGGCCGACGCGCAGGAGCGGGCCGAGTCTCCTCGCGTCGACGCCGAGCAGGGTCGCGGGTTCGGTGCCGAGGTCGGCGTCCATGCGCAGGACCCCGCTCGCGGCCGAGACGCCCGGCAGCGCCGCGAACCGCCCGGCCTGCCCGAGCGGCTCCGGGCCGCCCTCCCGGGCCGAGGCGGCCAGCCGCAGGTCGGCGCCGCTCTGGAAGTCGGCCTGGTCGGTCTGCGACCGCCGCCAGGTCGCCATCGTCGTGACCGACAGGATCCCGACGGCCATCGCCATCACCAGCAGCAGGACGGGCCCGGTGTAGCGGAGCTGGCGCCGCCCGACCTGCCGGGTGCCGAGGACGGCCACGAGGCCGCGCCCGCGGGTCGCGATCCGCTCGGCCACGCGGGTGACGGCGGGCACGAGGCGGAGCAGGAGAACCCCGCCGGCGAGCAGGGCCAGAGCCGGGCCGGACACGATGAACGGGTCGATGCCGCCCGTGCCGCCGCCGGGGGCGCCGCCGCCCGCGCCGTCCGCCCCGTACCGGGTGAGCTGCCAGATCGCGAGCCCGGCGACGAGCAGCAGCGCGAGGTCGGTGCCCGAGCCGCGCAGGCCGCCGCGGCCCTGCCGCCCGATGCCGGCCTGGGCCTCCACGAAGGTCCGGTTCGCGCCCCGCAGCGTCGGGACCGTCAGGACGACGGCGCAGGCCAGCGCCGTCAGCACCGAGACGGTCCACAGCGGCAGGAGCGGCCCGGCGTCCAGCCGCAGCCCCGAGTCCCGGACCGCGGGCGCGTGCCCGGCCAGGCGCAGCAGCGGGCCGGCCAGCAGCGGGCCGAGCACCGCGGCGGGCAGCACGATCAGCAGGCCCTCGGCGAGGCCGAGCCGGGCGAGCTGGCGCATGCCGAGGCCGCGGGTGCGCAGCAGCGCGACCTCGCCGCGCCGGTGGTCGGCGAGCAGCCGCGCGACCAGCAGCCATGCGCAGCCCGCCAGCAGGACGAGCTGGATCACCGGGATGAGCATCGTGGACCGCGCGACCTGGAGCGCGGTGCGCAGCTGCGCGGTCAGGTCGGGCAGGTCGGTCGCGACGCTGAACTGCGCACCGTCGCCGGCCTTCTCGAAGGTGTCGCCGCCGGCGGCCACCCGGTCGCCGAGGGCGCCGAGCTCGCCCGGCTCGACGCCGCGCAGGTCCGGCATGACGGTGAAGCGCGCCTCGGATCCCGTGCCGGTGAACCGGGCGGCGAAGACCTCGGGCCGCACCACGAAGGGCCCGTGGCTCGTGTAGGTGAGCCTTTCGACGCCGGTCGTGATGAGCTTGTCGTCCTGCCAGAAGTAGTCCTGCGGGTCGGGGACGTCGAACAGCCCGACGACGCGGACCTTCACGACCGACTTCTTGTCGACGCGGCCGTGCAGCGTGAGGACGTCGTCCACGCCGGCGCGCATCGCGCGGGCGGCGGCGCCGGGCAGGGCCGCCTCGACCTCCCCGGAGCCCGTGCCCGAGGCCGCGCCGGGCCAGCGTCCCTCGGTGAGCCGCGCGTGCTTCTCGATGCCGGTGTAGGTCTCGAACGCCGTCAGGTCGGGGTGTTCGCTCTTCTCCTGGCCGGGCAGCGTGAAGGAGTCGCTGCGGACGCTCATCGAGACCGCCAGCGGGACGTCCCGGTAGATCTGCTTCAGCGCCCGGTCGACCTGGCCCTGCACCGTGGGGAGGCCGTTCGCCGGGACGTGGGTGCCGAGCGTCGTCCCGACCGACTCGAACGTCGCGTCCGCCAGGGTGCGGCGCAGGCCCTCGCGGGTCACCGAGCCGGTGTAGCCGACCAGGGCCGCGAGGACGGTCGTGGCGAAGAGGGCGGTCGCGCAGGCGGCCAGCACCAGCGTCCGATCGCCGATGATCCGGCTGAGCACCAACCCCCGTCGTCCCACGAAGGGTGATGATCAACCCCTGTGGGAGGGGCCACAAGGGGTCGTGATGAATCCGCGACTATTCGCAACCTTCTTGCAATAGGGCGAATCACCCAGGCAAGCGCGTCCCCAGGAGGCCCTGCCGCCTCGCCCTGCCGGTCCGCCCGCGCCCTACCGGCCGGCCCATACGGACGCGCCCTCCGGAGGGACGGTCTCCGCACGGCGCAGGATCTCCGCCGGATCGAGGCCCGCCCCCGCGGCGAGCGCGTCCGGGCCGGCCGCGTCCCCGAGCCGCGCGGCGGCCCGGTCGATGTCGTCCTGCTCGACGGGGGCGGGCGGCACGCCGGCGGCCTCCCGGATCGCCGCCGCCTTCCCGAGGGCCTGCGCCGCGTCCCGGTGCCGCCCCGCCATGGCCAGCGCGCCGGCCAGCCCCTCCAGGGCGCCCGCCAGGTCGCGTGGCGCCTCCAACCTGATCGCGACGGCCAGCGCGTCCCGCTGGTACCGGACGGCGGACGCCGCGTCGCCCCGCGCCTCCGCCACGCGGCCCAGCCCGGTCTGGATCATCGGCAGGTACAGGGGCGGGAACTCCTCCGGCGACGCCGCCGCCAGCAGGGGCCGCATCCGGTCCTCGGCGTCCTCCAGCCGCCCCTCGCGTTCCGCCGCCAGCCCGAGGCCGATGTCGGCGAACATGGCCGCGGGCGCGAACCCCTGCTCCGCCGCGACCCGCCGTGCCCGCCCGAACAGCCGCCGCGCGGACGCCTGGTCGCGGCGCAGGTAGGCGATCCAGCCGCGCCACGCCATCCGCATGGCGACGTCCGGCCACAACCGCAGCTCCTCGGCGATGCGCTGCGCGTCGTGATGGAGCCGCTCGGCCCGGTCGTAGTCGCCGGTCAGCTCCGCCAGCCCGCCGAGCCACTCCACCGCCTGGAGCCGTCCCCAGCGGTCGCCGACCTCGTCGAACAGCACGGCGGCCCGTTCGGCGTCGCGCTCCAGCGCGGCGGGCTCGCCGCGCGCGTGGGCGTGCATGGCGCGCTGGACGAGCGCCGCCGCCTCGCCCCACCGGTCGCCGCACGCGCGGAACCCCGCGAGCGCCTCCTCCAGCCGCGCGGCGCCCTCGCCGGTGTCGTCCAGCTCGGCCCGGGCGAACGTCAGGAACCAGCGCGCCCACGCCTTCAGGCGGTCGTCGCCGGTGGCGTCCACGAGCGCGAGGGCCTCGTCGCGGCGGGCCTTCCAGTCGCCTGGGGCGCCCTTGAGCACGGCCAGCCCCGCCCGCCACACCAGCGCGCGGGCCCGGACGTCCGGCGATCCGCCGTCCCGGGCGAGGGCCGCCTCCAGCGACCGCAGCGCCTCGGTCAGCCGCCCGCGCAGGAACCAGTACCAGGCGAGCGCGTTGACCAGCCGCAACGCCTCGTCCGCCGACCCGGCGGCGTCGAGCGCGGCCCGCAGGTTCGCCGACTCGACGTCCAGCCTCGCCAGCCAGCGCGCCTGGTCGGGCCCGGTGAGGCCGCCCGCCGCGCGCTCGGCCAGGGCCAGGTGGTGGGCGCTGTGCGCGGCCTCGGCGCGCCGCGTCTCCCCCGCCTCCGCCAGCCGCTCGGCCGCGTAGGCGGCGACCGACTCCAGCAGCCGGTACCGGGGGCCCTCGCCGGGACGCTCCGTCATCACGACCAGCGAGCGGTCGACCAGCCGCACCAGGACGTCGAGGACCTCCGCGTCCGGGACCTCCCCGCCCGCGCACACCGCCTCGGCCGAGTCGGCGGTGCAGCCGTCGGCGTGCACCGACAGCCGGCGCAGCACCGCGCGCTCCGGCCCGGTCAGCAGGTCCCAGCTCCAGTCGATCACCGCGGTGAGGGTGCGCTGCCGGGCCGGGGCGCCGCGGTGCCCGGACGACAGCAGCCGGAACCGGTCGTCGATCCGTTCGACGAGCCCCTCGACCCCGAGCGTCCGCACCCGGGTCGCGGCGAGTTCGAGGGCGAGCGGGATGCCGTCCAGCCTGCGGCACAGCTCCCCGACCGGGCCGGCCGTGTCCCCGTCCAGCCGGAAGCCCCGCGACGCCGCCCGCGCCCGCTCCGCGAACAGCCGGACCGCGCTCGACGCCGCCGGGTCGTCGCCGCGGCCCGGCACGTCCAGCGGCGGAACGGCCCACACGACCTCGCCCGGCAGGCCGAGCGGCTCCCGGCTCGTCGCCAGCACCCGCACCCCGGGCACCCCGCGCAGCAGCCGGTCCGCCAGCTCGGCGGCCTGCTCGACCACGTGCTCGCAGTTGTCCAGGACGAGCAGCAGCCGCCGGGCGCCGAGCGCCGCCGCCAGCCGGTCGAGCGCCGCCGCGGGCTCGCCGGGCGCGTCCCGGATGTCGAGGATCGCCGTCACGACCTCCGCGAGGTCGGGCACGGTCGAGCGCTCCAGGGCCGCCAGCTCCGCCATCCACACGCCGTCGCCGAACCTGTCCGCGAGGCCGGCCGCCGTCTCGATCGCCAGGCGCGTCTTGCCGACCCCGCCCGGGCCGGTCAGCGTGACCAGCCGGTCGGTGCCGATCCGGGCCCGGATCTCCCGGACGGCGCCGTCCCGCCCGATCAGCTCGGTCGGCGGGACGGGCAGGTTCGAACGCGGGCGCGGCGGCTCCGGGGCGGCGGGCCCGCCCAGGGCGGGGTCCTGCCGCAGGATGGCCCGCTGGAGCTCGGCCAGCTCGGAGCCCGGGTCCAGGCCCAGCTCGTCGGCGAGCAGCACCCGGTACCTCTCGAAGCACTCCAGCGCCTCGTTCTGCCGTCCGGCCCCGTAGAGGGCCCGCATGTGCGCGGCCCTCAGCCGCTCGCGCAGCGGGTGCTCCTCGACGGCGCCGCCGAGCTCGCCCGCCAGGGCGCCGTGCTCGCCGAGCGCCAGCCGCACCTCGGCGTGCTCCTCCAGCGCGGTCAGCCGCAGTTCCTCGAGCCTCGCCACCGCCGCGCGGGTGAACTCCTCGTCGCGGAAGTCGGCCAGCGCGGGGCCGCGCCACCGTCCGAGCGCCTCCGCCAGCAGCGCCGCCCTCTCCTTCGGCTCCGCCGCGCCGCGCGCCCGCTCGACCAGCGACTGGAAGGACCGGGCGTCGACCCGCTCGGGGGCGGCGGCCAGCAGGTACCCGGCCGGGCGCGACTCCACCAGGGCCCGCGCGCCCGGCTCGGCGTCCTCCAGGACGCGGCGCAACTGCGACACCTTCGCCGACAGCGCGCCCATCGGGTTCCCGGGCGGCGCGTCGCCCCACAGGTCGTCGACCAGCCGGTCGGCGGGGACCGGACGGCCCTCGTGCACGAGCAGGTCCGCCAGCAGCGCCCGCACCTTCAGCCCCGGCACGGGGACGAGCCCGCCGTCGTCGGTCCAGACCGCGAGCGGTCCGAGCAGCCCGAAACGCATCTTCCGACCCTAATGCGAACTCGTTCTCCGGCGCGTCCGGGCGGCCGCCGGAAAGGAAGCGTAAGGATCCGGTAAACGGTCCCGCGCACAGTGGTCACACGGCGCCGGAAGGCGAACGATCAACCCGACGGAGGAGACCATGCGCAAGATCATCAACTCGACGTACGTGTCGCTCGACGGCGTCATCGAGAACCCGCAGAACTGGACCTCGGCCTACTTCCAGGACGAGGCCGCCGCCTACGCCAGGGAACTGCTGTTCTCCTGCGACGCCATCCTGATGGGACGCAAGACGTTCGACGGCTTCTCCCAGGCGTGGCCGGCCATGGAGGAGGCGACCGGCGACTTCGGCGTCCGGATGAACAGCCTGCCCCACTACGTCGTGTCCGACTCCCTCCGCAAGCCCGGCTGGGGCGACACGACGGCGATCCCGCGGGCGGAGGCCGTCACGGAGATCGCCAAGCTGAAGGAGCAGGACGGTCAGGACATCCTGCAGTACGGCTTCGGCCCGGTGTCCCGGACGCTCGTCGAGCACGGCCTGCTGGACGAGCTGCGCCTGTGGATCCACCCGGTGCTCGTCGGCGCCCGCGAGACCGGCGAGCTGCTCAACGCCGACGAGTTCTCGGCCGCGTTCGAGCTGGCCGGCACCGAGGTCTTCAAGACCGGCGTCATCATCGCCACCTACGTCCCCAGCGCGCGGTAGCGAGCGGTCACCCGGCGGCCCGGCGCGGCGGAACGCCGAACCGGGCCAGGGCCGCCCGGAGGATCGCGCGGGTGCGGTCCGGGGGCTCGGCCTGGACGCCGACACGGTCCAGGGCGTCGCGGTAGCGGGCGATGTCGGACGCCCGGTCCGGATAGAGCGCGCAGGTGAGCTGCTCCAGGTAGACCACGTCGGGCAGCTCGGGCTCGGCGAACCGCAGCAGCGTCATCGGGCCGCTCTCCGTCGCGGGCCCGCCCGAGGCGAAGGGGGCGATCTGCACGGTGACGTTCGGCCGCTCCGCCATCTCGATCAGGTGCTCGATCTGGGCGCGCATCGTGGCGCGGCCGCCGACCGTCCGGCGCAGCGCCGCCTCGTCCAGCACCGCCCACAGCCGCAGCGGGTCCGGGCGCTCGAACACGCGGCGGCGCCGCATCCGCAGCTCCACCCGCCGCTCGATCTCCTCGGGCCCCGCCTCCGGGTGGCGGGCCGCGATCAGGGCGCGGGCGTAGTCCCTGGTCTGCAGCAGCTCCGGGACGTTCTGGACCTCGTACACGCGGACGAGCACCGCACCCTGCTCCAGTCCGAGGTAGGGCTCGAACCAGGACGGGACCACGTCGCCGAACGGCTGCCACCAGCCCGGCGCGTTGGCGTGCTCGGCCAGTTCCAGCAGCGGCTCGCGCAGCGACGGGTCGGTCACGCCGTAGAGGGTCAGCAGGTCGGCGACGTCGCGCTCCTTGTAGCCGACCCGGCCGAGCTCCATCCGGCTGATCTTGGAATGCGAGCCGCGGATCTCGTACCCGGCGGCCTCGGTGGACAGGCCCGCGGCCTCCCGGTAGCGGCGCAGCTGGGCGCCGACCAGCAGGCGCAGCACCGTCGGGCCCGCCTCCCGGTGGTCCTGGGCGACGCGGGCGCGGTCGCCCTCCGGTTCCGCGGCGCTCACGAGGCCCCGCGCCCCGCGGCGCGGCACCGCCCGTGCGGCGCCGGACCTCCGGCACGCGGCGCGGACGGCCCACCGGTCACCGGTGCCGGAACTCCCATGGGACGCCCTCCTCGACGTGCGGAAAAACTTTCCACCGGATGAAGTTACTCGTTGGAGAGTCACTTGCCCACTAGTCCGGAATGTCCTCTTTGGTGGTCATCTCGGGGAATGTACGGGAGCGTCCGGCTCAAGAGCGCCGTGACCTGGCACGATACGGAGCACGAAAAAAATCCAGAAGATCTCGGCCAGGATGTCGATCCGGTCACACGTTCTTCGACGCGTTCGTGACGGACCGGGAAGGACCGGGCCGGTGAACAGAGGAGACGACATGCGGTTCCTGTTGATGACGACGGACGACGGTTCTGCGCCCGCCGCGCCGCCGGACGAGAAGCTGCAGACGGAGATGGGCCGGTTCATCGAGGAGATGTCCCGGAGCGGGGTGCTGCTCGCGACCGGCGGGCTGGAGCCCGGCGGCACCCGGATCACGTCGTCCGGCGGCAAGGTCACCGTCCTCGACGGCCCGTTCGCCGAGGCGAAGGAGACGGTCGTCGGGTTCGCGCTGATCGAGGTGGGCAGCCGCGAGGAGGCCATCGAGCTGTCCAAGCGCTTCTGGGCGATCGTCGGCGACGGCGAGGGCGTCATC
Source organism: Actinomadura sp. NPDC048021 (assembly GCF_040653135.1). NCBI lineage: Bacteria > Bacillati > Actinomycetota > Actinomycetes > Streptosporangiales > Thermomonosporaceae > Actinomadura > Actinomadura sp. NPDC048021. The sequence continues at coordinate 37,282 of NZ_JBEZJQ010000022.1, read as the reverse complement.
CAGCAGGTGTTCGGGCCGGAGGACCTCCCCGGCCAGTGAGGCTCGCGCCCGGCGGGCGCCCGGCCGGGCCGGGGCGTCCGCCGAGGTTGCGCGGCGGCCGGTGCGGGTGCTCTCATCGGCAGCGTGACGGCATCGGACGAGCCCGGGGCGCGGAAGGCGCCCGCACGGGGCACGAGCGTGCACGCGACCGTCGACGCGGTGTGGCGGCTGGAGGCCGCGCGCATCATCGCCGGTCTCGCCCGCATGGTGCACGACATCGGGCTCGCCGAGGAACTCGCGCAGGACGCGCTGGTCGCCGCGCTCGAACAGTGGCCGGAGTCGGGCGTCCCGGATAACCCGGGCGCCTGGCTCATGGCCGTCGGCAAGCGCCGCGCGATCGACCGGATCCGGCGGCTGCGGCGGCTCGATGACAAGATCGAGGAGATGGGCCGCGACCTGGAGACCCAGGCGCCGCGCGACGAGTTCGACGTTCCGGACGACGACCACATCGAGGACGACGTCCTCCGGCTGATCTTCACGGCCTGCCACCCCGTGCTGTCCGCGCAGGCGCGGGTCGCGCTGACGCTGCGCATGCTCGGCGGCCTCACCACCGAGGAGATCGCGCACGCGTTCCTCGTCCCCGAGGCGACCGTGGCGCAGCGGATCGTCCGGGCCAAGCGGACGCTCTCGGAGGCGAACGTCCCGTTCGAGGTGCCGCAGGGCCCCGACCGCGCGGCCCGGCTGGCGTCCGTGCTGGAGGTCGTCTACCTCGTCTTCAACGAGGGGTACGCCGCCAGCGCGGGCGACGCCTGGGTGCGGACGGACCTGTGCCGCGAGGCGCTGCGCCTCGGCCGCGTCCTCGCGGCGCTGGCCCCCGGCGAGCCCGAGGTGCACGGGCTCGCGGCGCTGATGGAGATCCAGGCGTCCCGCACCCGGGCGCGCACCGGCCCGTCCGGGGAGCCCGTCCCGCTGGCGGCGCAGGACCGCGGCAAGTGGGACCGGCTCCTCATCACCCGCGGGTTCGAGGCGCTGCTGCGCGCGAAGAGGATCGGCGAGCCGCCCGGCCCGTACGTCCTGCAGGCCGCGATCGCCGCCTGCCACGCGCAGGCGCCCTCCGCCGAGGACACCGACTGGGCGCAGATCGCCTCCCTCTACGAGATCCTCGCCCGCGTCGCGCCGTCCCCCGTGGTGGAGCTGAACCGCGCCGTGGCGGTCGGCATGGCCCACGGTCCCGAGAAGGGCCTGGAGCTCGCCGACGCGCTGGTGGACGAGCCCGCCCTGCGCGGCTACCACCTGCTGCCGAGCGTCCGCGGCGACCTGCTCGCCCGCCTCGGCCGCCGGGACGAGGCCCGGGAGCAGTTCGAGCGCGCCGCGGAGCTCACCCGCAACGCGCCCGAACGCCGGGTCCTGCTGGACCGCGCCGCCGCGCTCAGTAGTCCCGCACCGTGAACGAGCCGACGATCTCCCCGAAGTCCTGGAAGTCGACGACCTCGGTCCCGGCGCCCGTCTCGGCGTCGCGCTGCGCGTCCACCCGCGCCTTGTTGGTCAGCGCCAGTTCCTGGTTCGCGGCGACGTACCCGCGCAGCTCCTTCTCGTAGTTCGCGAACGCGGCGCGGTGGTCGCCGCCCGCCGCCTTCAGCTCCCCGGCCAGCACGTACGCGCCGACGATGGCCATGCTCGTGCCCTGCCCGGACAGCGGCGACCCGCAGTAGCCCGCGTCCCCGAGCAGGACGACCCGCCCCTTCGACCAGGAGTCCATGTGGATCTGCGCCATCGAGTCGAAGTGGAAGTCGGGCGCGTCCCACATCGTCTCCAGCAGCTCGGGCACCACCCAGCCGCCGCCGGCCAGCGCGTCCGCCATGATCTTCTTCTGCACGGCGGTGTCGCGGTGGTCGTACTCGATCGGCCGCTCGGACTCGAACCCCAGGTAGACGCGGACCTCCTCGTTGCCGCGCACGCTCATCACGCCGCCACCCCAACTGCTGCCCGGCACCTGGTGGAACACCTGCCAGCGGTCCAGGCCGAGGAAGTTCGGGGCCGTCCACACCGACAGGTAGGTGCCGAGGTGGGTGAGGTAGTCCTTCTCCGGCCCGAACACCAGCCGGCGCGTGGTGGAATGCGCGCCGTCCGCGCCGACGACCAGGTCGAACGTGCGGATCAGCCCGCTCTGGAAGATCACCCGCACGCCGTCGTCGTCCTGCTCCACCCCGGCGATCGAGTCGCCGTACAGGTACTCGACGCCGTCGCCGGCCGCGTCCACCAGGATCGCGGACAGGTCGTCGCGCAGGATCTCCACGTCCGCGCTGCTCAGGTCGCCCCCGGTGATCGTGTAGTCCTCGCTGCGGTACAGCTCCTTGCCGTCCCCGTCCACCATGGACATGCCGCGCATCTCGACGCGCCGCTCGCGGATCCGGTCGAGGACGCCCATCCGCTCGGCGACCTCCAGCGCCGGCCCGCGCACGTCGATCGCCTGCCCGCCGGCCCGCGGCCCGGGCGACACCTCCACGACCGTCACGCCGAACCCGTACCGCCGCAGCCAGTACGCCAGCGCGGGACCGCCGATGCTCGCACCCGAGATGAGGACGTTCTTCATGGGGACCTCCCTAGTCCGGCGGGACCTGCGTCCCGCGCCGATGAAGAGACTCGCCCCGGCCGCTGACCGACCTCGCACCGTGTGCTGACCGGCGTCCGGAGCGGAGCGGAGGACGACGGTCAGCAGCCCTTCCCGGGGGGCTTGGGGGGTCGCCCCCCAAAGGAAAACTGACCGGCGTCCGGAGCGGAGCGGAGGACGACGGTCAGCAGCCCTTCCCGGGGGGCTTGGGGGTGGTTGTCAGGGGGGCGGGTGGCGTGATCGGGTGTCATGTCCCAAACTGGCGTTGGGTGCTGATGACGCGGAGGGGAAACCGGTGATCGATCGCTCGCACGTCCAGGCCGCCGCGGAGCGTGTCGCGGGACATGTCCGCCGCACGCCGATGGTCGAGGTCGAGCCGGGGCCGCTCGCGCCCGCCGCGCGGATGTGGCTGAAGCTCGAACTGACGCAGCACACGGGGTCGTTCAAGGCGCGCGGTGCGTTCAACCACATCCTGGCGGCGCGGGAGGAGGGGCGGCTTCCCGAGACGGGAGTCGTCGCGGCCTCAGGCGGGAACGCCGGGCTGGCCTTCGCGTACGCGGCGGCGCGGGCGGGCGTCCCGGCCGAGGTGTACGTGCCGGAGACGGCGCCCGCGGTGAAGGTCGCGCGGCTGCGGGCCCTCGGCGCCGCGGTCGTGCAGGTGGGCACCCGGTACGCCGAGGCGCAGGACGCCGCGACCAAGCGCGCCGCCGACACCGGCGCGCTGTTCTGCCACGCCTACGACCTGCCGGAGGTGTGCGCGGGCCAGGGCACGCTCGGCCTGGAGATGCTGGAGCAGACCGGCGGCGAGGTCGACACGGTCCTGCTGGCGGTCGGCGGCGGAGGGCTGATGGCGGGCGTCGCCGCCGCGCTCGAAGGGCGGGCGCGCGTCGTCGGCGTCGAGCCCGCGACGATCCCGACCCTCGAACGCGCCCTGCACGCCGGACGCCCCGTGGACGTGGAGGTGTCGGGGATCGCCGCCGACTCCCTCGGCGCGACCCGGGCCGGCGAGATCGCGTTCGCGGTCGCCTCCCGTGCCGGGGTGCGTCCCGTCCTGGTCACCGACGAGGCGATCATCGAGGCCCGCCGGTTCGTGTGGCAGGAGTACCGCATGGTCGTCGAGCACGGCACGGCCGCCGCCGTGGCCGCGCTGCGCGGCGGCGCCTACCGGCCGTCCCCCGGGGAGCGCGTCGTGGTCGTGCTGTGCGGCGCCAACACCGACCCGTCCGACCTGGTCTGAGTTTCCGGCGACCGGCCGCGTCTCACCCGGCGGCGCGCAGGGCCTGGAGCGGCAGCAGCCGCACCTGCGCGGCGGGACGGACCGTGCCGGTCGCGGGGCGGCTGCCGCACAGGGCCTCCACCACGTGCGCGGCCAGCGCGTTGTCGATGGGGTGGGGGACGGGCGTGCCGCCCGCGCTGAGCTGCTGGTACTTCATCCGGTTGAAGGCCAGCGAGATCTGCCGCTCGCCCCCGGCGGAGGACAGGGACTGGGTTCCGGCGCCGAAGACCGCGCCGTCGTGGCCCCAGAACGTCCCGCACGGTAGGTCGAGGGAGTAGAGCCCGAGGCCGTAGTTCATCAGGACGTTGCCGTCCGCGTCCTTCACCGGGACGGTCCGCCGCATCTGCGCCAGAGCGTCCGGCCCGATGAGGTCGCCGGTGAGGAGCCTGCGGTAGAAGCGGTTGAGGTCGTCCATGGTGGAGACGAGCGCGCCCGCCGTCCAGGCCCAGCTCATGTCGAAGGTGCTGTAGTCGCGGGGCGGCGTCACGTGCTGGTACAGCGACTCGTACATCCGCGGGTGCGGGCCCGCGATCCAGGGCGAGGACGGGAAGTAGGTGTGCTTCAGCCCGGCCTTGCGGATGACGTTCCGGGTGATGTACTCCTCCGCCCTGGTCCCGGTCACCTTCTCCAGGAGTCTCCCGGCGATGACGTAGTTGGTGTTGGAGTACGACCAGCGCTCGCCCGGCTCTCCCGTGCGCGGCGCCCGCAGCCCCCAGGCGATGAGCTGCTCGGGCGGGACGTCGCGGAACCGGTACTCGTCCAGGCTGTCGGCCGAGAGCTCCCGCAGCGAGGGGAACGCCGGGGCGACGTAGTCGCCGATGCCGCTGGTGTGGTCGAGCAGCATCCGCACGGTCGTCTGCTCGCCGGGGCGCCCCGGGATGAGGCCGGGCAGGTAGCGGCCGACCGGGGCGTCGAGGTCGACGCGGCCCCGCTCGACCTGCTGGAGGATCGCGGTGGCGACGAACGACTTGGTGATGCTGCCGACCCGCTGGCGCATGCCCGGGGTGACCCGGCGCCCCGTGCGCACGTCCGCGACGCCGGCCGCGCCGTCCCACGCCGTGCGGCCGTCCCGGACCTCGGAGAACAGCCCGTACATCCCGGCGTCGTGCGTGGCGTCCAGGGTGGCCCGGAGCTTGGCGGGATCGAACGGGACGGTGGGCGGCTGCGCCGCGGCGATCACGGACGGGCCCACGTCCGGCCCGGCCGCCGCCGCGACCTGGGCCGTCGCCAACGTCAGAACGAGCGCCGCACCCGCGGCCGCTCCCCTGGCGACGCCGCGCCTCGCCAGCCGTCCCAGCCCTCTGGCCATCATCCCCGTCTTTCCGCGCCGACCGCGCCCCCGAGGGGGCTTTTCTAGATCATCCACTCTCTCATCCCGAGGGTGGAAGCGGTCCCAGAGCCACCAAAACGGGTCGCTCACGACACCCGGGACTGGACGGCCGCGACGCCGGGGCTTGACATCGGCTTCCCGGTTTCCTATAACTGGAGTTGCAGGTTTCCTCTTGTACGAGGAACAGGTAATCGGCGCACGCCAGGCGCCGAGGTCTTCGGAGGTGATGTCCGTGTTGCTGACGTCGATCGACCCGTTCGTGCAGGAGTTCGAGCGTCAGTTCGACCGCGCGGTCCGCCAGGCGGCCGGCCAGGGAAACGGCGCCGCCATGGCGATGGACGGCGTCCGCCGCGCGGACGACGTCGTCCTGCGGTTCGATCTGCCGGGGGTCGACCCCGGCTCCATCGAGGTGACCGTCGACCGCGGCGTGCTCTCGGTGACCGCGCGGCGCGAGGAGGAGTTCGGCGAGGAGGAGCGCGTCTTCGTCCGCGAGCGCACCATGGGCTCCTTCACCCGCCGGGTCTACCTGTCGGAGCACCTGGACGCCGAAGCGATCGAGGCCGCCTACGAGAACGGCGTCCTCGCCGTCCGCATCCCGGTGCTGGAGCGGGCGCGGCCGCGGAAGGTGGCCGTCCAGCAGTCCGGCGCCGGCCAGAAGGCGATCAGGAGCTGACGCGCGACGTCCGGGCGGCCCCGGCCGGCGCGGCTCGTCGAAGGCCGTGCCGACCGGGGCCGCCCGCATCGTCCGGCGTTCGCCGGTACCGCGACGGCGCCGAGGAGGCCCCCCATGAACCTGCCGTTCGACGACGAGCACGCCGCGCTGTTCACGGTGGGACAGGTGGCGCAGATGCTGGACGTCCAGCAGGCGTTCCTGCGCCGCATCGACGACCACCGGGTCGTCTCCCCCCAGCGCTCGACCGGCGGCCAGCGCCGCTACAGCCGCCACGAGATCGGCCGCATCCAGGAGGTCGTGTCGATGATGGGCGAGGGCATGACGCTGCCCGCCATCCGGCGCATCTTCGAACTCCAGCACGAGGTCGCCGAACTCACCCGGGAGCGCGACGAACTCGCCCGGCGGCTCGCCGGAGGCCGCGACTCCACGGCCTGACGCCCGGGCGGGCGCGCGGGCGCCGCGGGCCTCCCCGGCGCCGGCCCGGCCGGCGGCTCAGCCGAGCAGGTCCGCGAGGGTCTCGCGGCGGGAGGGGTGGCGCAGCTTGTGCATGCCCTTGGACTCGATCTGCCGGATGCGCTCGCGCGTCACCCCGTAGACCTTGCCGACCTCCTCCAGGGTCTTCGGCTCGCCGCCCGACAGCCCGAACCGCAGCGAGATCACGCCGGCCTCGCGCTCGGTGAGGGTCTCCAGGACGGCGTCGAGGCGCCCGCGCAGCATCGAGGTCGCCACGACGTCGGCGGGGTCGCCGCCCTCGGGGTCCTCGATGACGTCGGCGAGCTCGCCGTCGCCGTCCTCGCCGAGCGGGGTGTGCAGGGACAGCGGCTCGCGGGCCTGCCGCCGCAGCCACTCGACCTTCTCGGGCGTGACGTCGAGCTCGACGGCCAGTTCCTGCGAGGTCGGCTCGCGGCCGAGGTCCTGCATCATCCGCCGCCGGACCCGCGTCATCCGGTTGAGCACCTCGACGACGTGCACGGGGATGCGGATGGTGCGGCTCTGGTCGGCCAGCGCGCGGCTGATCGCCTGCTTGATCCACCAGACGGCGTAGGTGGAGAACTTCAGGCCGCGGCGGTACTCGAACTTCTCCACGGCGCGGATCAGGCCGAGGTTGCCCTCCTGCACGAGGTCGTTCAACGGGAGGCCGTGGCCCATGTAGCGCTTGGCGAGCGACACGACGAGGCGCAGGTTGGCCTCGACCATGTGCTCCTTGGCGCGGACGCCGTCGGCGGCGATCCACTCCAGGTCCTGCTTGTCCTGGAGGCTCAGTTCGTCGCCCAGGGTCATGAGGCGCTCTCGGGCGAACAGGCCGGCCTCGATGCGCTTGGCCAGGTCGACCTCCTGCTCGGCGGTGAGCAGCGCGGTGCGCCCGATGCGGGACAGGTAGTCCTTCATCGGGTCGACGAGGTTCACGGTGGAGCGGGGGGATGCGCTCGGCGCGTGGCTGGCGTTCAGGGCTGTGTCCTTTGCTCGTCCGGCGGCCGGGAGGGAACGGTCACCCGATCTCGGTACCCGTCAGGCTCGCGAGCCAAACTTAGATCCGACCTAAGCTTATGTCGACAACGAACTTAGGTCGGATTATGAGAGGATGGCGGCATGGGACTGCGGGAGATGAAGAAGCAGCAGACGCGCCAGAGCATTTCGAACCACGCGACCCGCCTGTTCCTGCGGCACGGCTTCGACCGGGTGACCATCGCCGACGTCGCGGCGGCGGCCCAGGTGGCGAAGATGACCGTCACCAACTACTTCCCCCGCAAGGAGGACCTGGCGCTCGACCTGCACGAGGTGTTCGTGGCCTCCCTGGCGCGCACGGTCGCCGAGCGGGCGCCGGGCGAGTCCGCGCTGGCCGCGTTGCGCCGGGGGTTCCTGGAGGCCGTCCGGCGGCAGGACGCCGTGATCGGTTTCTCCGGCCCCCCGTTCGCCCGGATGGTCGCCGAGAGCCCGGCGCTGGTGGCGCGGCTCCGCGAGTTCCACGAGGAACGGGAGGAGGCTCTCGCCGCCGTCCTCGCCGAGGAGACCGGCGCGGGCCCGGACGACGTCCTGCCCCGCCTCGTCGCCGCGCAGCTCGGCGGCGTCCACCGCGTCCTGTTCCAGGAGGCCCTGCGCCGCAACGTGCGGGGCGAGACCCGCGAGGAGATCGAGGCGGCCCTCGCGGAGTCCGCGAAGACCGCCTTCGACCTGCTCGAACCGTCCCTGGGGAGCTACGCGACGCGTCCGGCCCCCGGAGGACGGAAGGCGCCCTAGGCGCCGTCCTGGATGACCAGGAGGAGGTCGCCGGCCTGGACGGGCGTCGCCTCCGGGACGGCCAGCCGGGCGACGGCGCCCGCGACCGGGGCGGTGATGGCGGCCTCCATCTTCATGGCCTCGATGGTGGCGACCACGTCTCCCGCGGCGACCTCGTCGCCCTTGGCCACCCGCAGCGTCACCGAGCCGTCGAACGGGGCGGCGACGTGGCCGGGCTCGGCGGGGTCGGCCCGCTCGACCGGCGGCGCGTCAGACTTGACGGACTTGTCGCGGACGGAGAGTGTCCGGAGCTGGCCGTTCACCGAGCAGATGACCTGCCGGACCCCGGCCTCGTCGACGTCGCCGACGGCCTCCAGCCCGGCCAGGACGCGGACGCCGGGTTCGAGGTCGAACGCCACCTCGTGCCCCGCCCGGAGCCCGTAGAGGAACGGGCCGGTCGGCAGGACGGAGAGGTCCCCGTAGGCGGCGCGGGCTTCGCGGTACTCCTTCGCAGGGCCCGGGAAGAGCAGGCGGTCGAGCGTGTCGCGAACGTCTGGGCCGGCCAGAGCCTTCTCTTCGGCGCCGTCCAGTTCGGCCCGGGCGGGCGTGTACCGGCGTCCTGCGAGGGCCTTGGTGCGGAACGGCTCGGGCCAGCCGCCGGGCGGATCGCCCAGTTCGCCGTTCAGGAACCCGATGACGCTGTCCGGGATGTCGTAGCGGTCCGGGTTCTCGGCGAAGTCGTCCGGGTCGGCGCCCGCCGCGACGAGGTGCAGGGCCAGGTCGCCGACGACCTTGCTGGACGGGGTGACCTTCACGAGCCGCCCGAGGATGGCGTCGGCGGCCGCGTAGAGGCGCTCGATCTCCTCGAAGCGGTCGCCGAGGCCGAGGGCGACGGCCTGCTGCCGCAGGTTGGACAGCTGCCCGCCGGGGATCTCGTGCCCGTAGACGCGCCCGGTCGGCGAGGGAAGCCCCATCTCGAACGGCGCGTAGAGCTTCCGGACGGCCTCCCAGTACGGCTCCATGGCGGTGAGCGCGTCCAGGTCGAGGCCGGTGGCGTGCTCGGTGAAGTCGGTCGCGGCCACGATCGCCTGGAGCGGCGGCTGGCTCGTGGTGCCCGAGAGCGGCGCGGCGGCGCCGTCGACGGCGTCGACGCCCGCCTCGATGGCGGCGATGTAGGTGCCGATCTGCCCGCCGGCCGTGTCGTGGGTGTGCAGGTGGACGGGCAGGTCGAACCGCTCGCGGAGGGCCCTGACGAGGGTGCGCGCGGCGGGCGCCCTGAGCAGGCCGGCCATGTCCTTGACGCAGAGGATGTGGACTCCCGCGTTGACGAGTTCCTCCGCCAGCCGCAGGTAGTAGTCGAGCGTGTAGAGCCGTTCGTCCGGGGAGGACAGGTCGCCGGTGTAGCAGAGCGTGCCTTCCACAAGCGCGTGGGTCTGGAGGGCCGCGTCGATGGCCGGGCGCATGCGGTCCACGTCGTTCAGGGCGTCGAACACACGGAAGATGTCGACTCCCGTACTGGCCGCCTCCTTGACGAAGGCCCGAGCCACCGAGTCGGGATACGGCGTGTAGCCGACGGTGTTGCGGCCACGCAGAAGCATCTGGATGCACAGGTTGGGCGCCGCCTCGCGGATCGCGGCCAGCCTGTCCCAGGGCGACTCGCCCAGGAAGCGGAGCGCGACGTCGTACGTTGCCCCGCCCCACGCCTCGATCGAGAGAAGCTGCGGCGTCATCCGAGCGAGATAGGGCGCGGCAGACAGCAGGTCATAGGTACGTACTCGCGTAGCGAGGAGCGACTGGTGCGCATCGCGGAACGTCGTGTCGGTGACGGCCAAGGCGTCCTGGTTCCGTAGCTGCTCGGCGAACGCGCGCGCGCCGAGCGCCAGCAACCGGTCACGCGACCCCTCGGGGAAGGGCCCGTCGAGGTCGAGCGGCGGCAGCTTCGTCGCCGGATCCAGGTCGGTGGGGGCTTCACCGTGCGGCTTGTTGACCGTGACGTCCGCCAGGTAGCGGACGAGCCGCGTCGCGCGGTCGCCGCTGGAACGGGCCGTGAGCAGCTCGGGGTGGTCGGCGATGTAGGACGTGGTGACGCCGCCCGCGCGGAAGTCGGGCTCGTCCAGCAGCGCCTGCAGGAACGGGATGTTGGACGCGACGCCCCTGATACGGAACTCCGCGACGGCACGGCGCGCCCGCCGTACCGCCTCCTCGAACGTCCGGCCTCGGCACGTCAGCTTCACCAGCAGCGAGTCGAAGTGCGGCGACACGATCGCGCCCCCGTAGGCCGTTCCCGTGTCGAGCCGCACGCCGGCGCCGCCCGGGGACCGGTACGCCGAGATCTTCCCCGTGTCGGGACGGAACCCGTTCGCCGGGTCCTCGGTCGTGATGCGGCACTGCACGGCGAACCCGCTCACGCCGACCTCGTCCTGCGCGATGCCGAGGTCGGCCAGCGTCTCGCCGCCCGCGATGCGCAGCTGGCTCTGCACCAGGTCGACGCCCGTGACCTCTTCGGTGACGGTGTGCTCGACCTGGATGCGGGGGTTCATCTCGATGAAGACGTGCTCGCCGCGGTCGTCCACGAGGAACTCGACCGTCCCCGCGTTCTCGTACCCGATCTCCCGGGCGAAGCGGACCGCGTCGTCGCAGAGCCGCCGGGTGGTCTCCGGGTCCAGCCCGGGGGCGGGCGCGATCTCGACGACCTTCTGGTGGCGCCGCTGCACCGAGCAGTCGCGCTCGCGCAGGTGGACGATGTGCCCGGCCGCGTCCGCGAGGACCTGCACCTCGATGTGGCGCGGGCGGTCCACCGCCTGCTCCAGGAACACCGTCGGGTCGCCGAACGCGCTCTCGGCCTCGCGGCGCGCCGTGTCCACGGCGGCCTCCAGGTCCTCGCGGTGGTCGACGCGGCGCAGCCCGCGCCCGCCGCCGCCCGACGCGGCCTTCACGAACAGCGGGAACCCGACCTCGTCGGCCGCCTCCAGCTCCCGTCCCGGCTCCGGCGTCGCCGAGCGCAGCACCGGCAGGCCCGCGCGGCCGGCCGCCGCGACCGCCTCGATCTTGTTGCCCGCCAGGCTCAGCACCCGCGACGGCGGGCCGACGAACTTGATCCCGTTGCGCTCGCACGCCGCCGCCAGCTCGGGGCTCTCCGACAGGAACCCGTAGCCCGGGTAGACGGCGTCGGCGCCGACCCGCAGCGCCGTCTCCACGATCCCGTCCACGTCCAGGTAGGCGCGGACCGGGTGGCCGTGCTCCCCGATCTCGTACGCCTCGTCCGCCTTCTGCCGGTGCAGGGACAGGCGGTCCTCGTGCGCGTACACGGCGACGCTGGCGATGCCGAGTTCGTACGCCGCGCGGAAGGCGCGCACGGCGATCTCGCCACGGTTGGCGACGAGCAGCTTACTGATCACGTGTGTCTCCCAGGAGTGGCTCGGGGCGCGTCCGGCCGCGCCCGACGGCCTCCTGGGCTCCACGCTGAGCCGCTCATGGCGGGACGAACCCGCGGGCGAACCGGATCCTGGGATACCTACCCAGTCGAGCGGTCCGGACGGCCCCGCACGGCAACGAGAACAAAGGGACAGATGGTACGAGACGTGAAAACAGGGGAATCTTTCCCCTGAATCCGGTCGTCGCGAAACGGAACGATCACTCGGAATAGCCGGAAGGATCTTGCGGTTGCAACGACCGTGCGCGATCCCGCCGGCCGGGCCGCACCCATGTCAGCGACCTACGGAGGTGAACCGTGCCCAGCAGCATCCCCCGCACCCGTTCCACCAGCGAGCGCAAACGCGTGAGAACCACGTCGCTGCGCGCCCTCGCGGTCGCCGCGCAGCTGGAACGCAACCATGCCCAGGAGGGTCCACCGGGCAACGCGGAGGGCCGGGCGGAGACCCGCCGCCGCCGGCGGACACCCGACCCGGCCTGACACTCCGCGCCCGACCGCACCTCCGGGCAGGCATGGGAAAGCCCCCGCATCCGCGGGGGCTTTCGCGTTCCGCTAGGCGCGAGCCATGTCGAAGAATCTGTGGACGGTGGCCCGGGTGCGTTCCCTGCCGACGCTCTCCACCATCGCGGTGAGGTGCTCCGCGCCGAGGACTGCCAGGAGCGCGTGCGCGACGGCCTCACCGTCCGGAACGGCGTCACCGCGCTGGTCGAGCAGGATCGTCAGGTGCCGGTGCCAGAAGCCGTAGGCGCCGATCCGGTACCGGGCCCCGGGCGAAGCGGTCTCGGACATGCGCACCAGCGACAGATGGTCGAGCACGTAGTCCAGGTAGGCGTCGGCGAAGGCGTGCAGACGCTCGGACGGCGCCACGACCGCGCCGTCCTCCCCGGGGCCCAGCGGAGGCGGGCCGGACAGGATCGCGTCCTGGAGCGCACGTTCGCGTTCGTTCAGCAGCGCCACGGCGAGGCCCGCCTTGTCGCCGAAGCGGCGGAACAGCGTGCCCTTGCCGACGCCCGCCTCGGCGGCGACGGCGTCCATGGACACCGCCTCCACTCCGTGCCGGGCGAACAGCGCGGCGGCGGCGTCCAGCACCTTCACGCGGTTGCGGGCGGCGTCGGCGCGCTCCTTGGGCGGCGGGGTCCGCATCAGTTCCAGATCCACGCGCCTCGCGCCGGCCGGGCGACGGTCCATCATCGCCTCCTCCCCTGAAGTACAACCGGACTATAGTCCCATTAAGTGGCCGCGGCCACCACGACTTGATCACCCGCTTTGCCGAGCGCATACCATCGTTGGCCATAGTCTTGCGGAACGATCGCGGGACGATGCGGAACAACGGGGAGCGAGTGGTGTGACCGACAGGACGATGCCGGACGCCCATCCACTGGAGTCGGGGGACCCGGTCGAGCTGGGCGGATACGAGATCCTGGGCCGCCTCGGCGAGGGCGGGCAGGGGGCGGTCTTCCTGGGGCGCCCGCGGGGCGGTGCCCGGGCCGTCCGCGCCGACGACCACGTCGCGATCAAGCTCCTGCACGGCAGGCTCGCGGGGGACGAGTCCGCCCGCGCCCGGTTCGTCCGCGAACTGGAGGTCGCCAAGCGCGTCGCGCGCTTCTGCACCGCGCAGGTCCTGGACGCCGACGTGGCGGGCGACCAGCCCTACATCGTCAGCGAGTACGTGCCCGGCCTGTCGCTCTTCCACGTCGTGCGGACGGAGGGCCCGCGCAAGGGCGGCGCGCTGGAGCGGCTGGCGGTGGGCACGCTCACCGCGCTCACGGCGATCCACCAGGCCGGCATCGTGCACCGCGACTTCAAACCGCGCAACGTCATGATGGGCCCGGACGGCCCGCGCGTCATCGACTTCGGCGTGGCGCGCGCGCTGGGCGCGGCCGGTGAGACGCAGAACGTCGGCACTCCCGCCTACATGGCCCCGGAGCACTTCACCGGCGACCAGGTCGGCCCGGCGGCCGACATGTTCGCCTGGGGCACGACCATGGCGTTCGCCGCGACGGGACGTCCCGCGTTCGGCAACGACGAGATGGCCTCGGTCATGAAGCGGATCCTGACGGGCGAACCGGATCTGGGCGACCTCCCGAGCCCGATGCGCGAACTCGTCCTCGCGTGTCTGGCCAAGGACTCCGCGCAGCGCCCGACCGCCCGCGAGGCCCAGGAGCGGCTGCTCGGCGCGACCAGCGGAGCGTCCGAGGCCGTCCCTCCCGTCATGACCGTCCCGCCCGCCGCGGCCCTCCCTGCGCCGCCTCCCGAGCACGTGACGGACCCGTCCGGCGTCCCCGAAGGGACGGCCCCGCAGCCGCGTCCGTACGCCGATGCGATGCCTCCCCCGGAGGGTTACGGCCAGGGGGCGCTCGGAATGCCGCCACCGAGCCTTCCTGCGCCGCCCAACGGCCATGAGCCGGACGGCAGGGGACGCGGACGCCTCGCCATACCGATCGCCGCGGCCGCGGCGGTGGCGCTGGTCATCGCGGGCGGCGCCGCGTGGGCCGCGACAAGGCCGAGCGGCGACAAGGAACGGCCCGTCTCGGCGTCCGACGAGAACCACGGCGTGGGAGGCGACTCCGGCTCCGCGAACGGCGCGGCCGGCCGCCCCCAGAGCCCGACGACGACGAAACCAGGGCAGCCGAAGCCCGGAAAGAGCGGGAACCCCGCGAACCCCACCGCGTCCCCGAAACCGGGTGCGCCGCAGCGGCCCGGCGGCTCGACCCCCACGAGAGGCACCGGCGGGGGCACTTCGACGCCGCCCAAGGAGCCGCCCAACAAGTACACGCCGCAGTCCGCGTGCAACAACGGCGGCAAGGGCACCGGGTACTACGTGCTGCGCTCCATGGGGGTGTCCGGCGGCGTCGCCTACCTGCTCTACAGCAACTCGACCAAGTACAACTGCGCCGTCACCATCAAGACGAAGCACGTCGGCACGAAGTCGCCCGTCTCCGCCTGGGTCCAGAAGAAGGGCGGAGGCGCCGTCAGCGACAGCGGCTCGTTCGCCTGGTACGCGGGACCGGTGTACGTGAGCGCGCCCGGGGTGTGCGTCCGCTTCGGCGGCAACGGCAGTACCGCCCCCTACGGCAACTGCGGCTGACGGAGAGATCTGGGGCCGGAATGAACAAGGCCACCCTCGCGCCTGGGGTGGCCTGTGTCTCCTGCGGAGGACGGGTCGACGTTCGGGTGCACCGGTGCCGACCCGGCCGCTGCTGGATCAGTTACGGGAGGCGATGAGATGGTCGAAGTCGCCGTCCTTGGCTCCAAGGATGAGCGCTTCTATCTCGGGGCGGGTGTAGATGAGGGCCGGGCCCTCGGGATGGCGGGAGTTGCGCATCGCGACCTGCCCGTCGGGCAGTTCGGCGATTTCCACACAGTTCCCCTGGGAGTTGCTTCGCCGGGACTTCAGCCATCGTGCTCCGAGGAGCTCGGCGGCCGGCATCCCGTTGTCGTAATCGGTCTGGAGCATCATGTCTCTCTGAGAAGATCACCGAGAAGCTCGACGGTGCGCTCCGGGGTCGCACTGTCGACACACAGGCGTTCCATCGCCTGCAGGTAGGTGTCGACGTCGTCGCGCTTGTCCAGGTACATCGCGCCGGTGAGGTTCTCGACGTAAACCACGTCCGGCAGATCCTGCTCGGGAAAACGCAGGATCGTGAAGGCGCCCCCCTCGGCCGCGTGGCCTCCGAACCTGAACGGCATGATCTGGATGGTGACGTTGGGCAGCTTCGACATCTCGATGAGGTGCTCGAACTGGCCCCGCATCACCTCCGGCCCGCCGATGGGACGCCGCAGCGCCCCCTCGTCCACCACGGCCCACAGGCGCGGGGCTTCCGCTCCCGTGAGGCGTTCCTGACGCTGCAGGCGCAGCTCCACGCGCTGGTCGATCTCGTGTTCGGCGGCCCCGGCGTTGCCCAGGCGAATCACCGCGCGCGCATACCCCTCCGACTGCAGCAGTCCCGGGACGAACTGCAGTTCATATGTGCGGATCAACGCCGCCGACTCCTCCAGGCCCACATAGGTCTGGAACCAGCCGGGCAACACGTCGTTGTACCGGTGCCACCAACCGGGGGTGTTGGCCTCCCGCGCAAGCTGTAGCAGCGCCTCGCGTTCCGTCTTGTCGCCGACGCCGTACAACGTGAGCAGGTCGTCCACGTCTCGTTCTTTGAAGCTGACCCTGCCGAGCTCAAGACGGCTGATCTTCGACTCCGACGCGCGGATGACGTAGCCGGCGTCCTGACGGGTCACGCCCTTCTGCTCGCGCAGACGGCGAAGCTGCGACCCGAGCAGGATCCGACGAACCGTCGACCCGCTTCCCGGCGTCTCTGGAGTCACGCCCAACCTCCCGGCTATTCGGCGGACAGCGAACCTAGTGTGCCACTGGCCTCAGCGTCCCGCGGTTACCTCCGATCTCCCGCATGCGATCCGCGTCGCCCCACACCCTCGCGATGCGGATGCACGTGCATTGGGCCTTGCATTCGCACGCTACGATGCGCAGGATAACGCACGAGACTTCCGAGCCACGGCTGCACAACGAGATCACTCTGCGGGGTCCGGTGGAATGACGTCACGCCACGCGCACGACGACACGCGGTGGGAGCTCGGCCCTCTCGCGGGGCCGGACGACCCACGGGCCCAGGCTGGGCGCTCGACGCCCGTCCCGGAGGCGTTCGACCTGCCTCCGCGCCTGGACAGGGCCGTCACGGCGCTGACGGAACTGCGGGGGTCCACGGTCTCGTTCACCGTCGAGCCCGATCCGGAGTCGGTCACCGAGGCCCGGCACTTCGCGATCTCCCGGCTGGCCGAGTGGAGCATGGCCGAGCTCGCCGACGACGTCGGCCTCGTCGTCTCCGAGCTCGTCACGAACGCGCTGCGGCACAGCGGGAAGACGGCCGGCGGGCGGCCGGGCGACGACGTGCACCGCGAGGGCGTGTACGGCGACCCGGCCGACCCGCTCGGCTCCGCGCCCTCGGCCATCCGGCTGCGCCTCGGGCACGAGGGGCCGTGGCTGCTCTGCGGGATCATTGACGCGAGCCGGACCGCGCCCCGCCGCAAGGAGCCCGACTACATCGCCGAGACCGGCCGCGGCCTGCACCTCGTCGAGTCGTTCAGCGTCCGGTGGGGCTGGCGCGCCCTCGCCCGCGGCAAGGTCGTCTGGGCCCTGTTCCGGTCCTCCTGAGCGACGCGTCCGGAACAACGGGCGTAACAACGCGCGACCGGGGTAACAATTGGATTCCCCCGACGAGGCCCTAGAACTCCTCCAGGGTTGGACGAGGCGTGGGGCAGAGAGGAGCACCGGTGGACTTCGCCGTCGAGCATCGCGTCGAGAAGGGCCTCACGGTCGTCAAGATCAGCGGTGAGATCGACGTCTTCACCAGCCCCCGCCTGCGCGAGGCCCTGCTAGAGATCATCGACAACGGCGGCGCGCACCTGGTCATCGACCTCGGCGAGGTGACGTTCCTCGACTCCACGGGCCTCGGCGTCCTCGTCGGGATCTACCACCGGCTGCGGGCGCGGGACGGCTCGATGTCGTTCATGGGCGTCAACGACAGGGTGCGGCGGGTGTTCCACGTCACCCAGCTCACCAAGATCTTCGTCCTGCACCGGTCGCTGGAGGACGCGATCGCGGCCCACGAGTCCGCGGCGTCCTGAGCCCCGGCGCTCCCTGACCCCTCGCCACCCGTCCCCCGCCTCCCGTCCCCCGCCTCCCGTCCTGCTCCGGCCGCGCTCGCGCCTTTTCCGTGGCGCCGGTTATCCACAGTTTCCGTCGGCGCTCCCCGCGCCGGGCGCACCCGGTACGGTGAGACCGAGATCAAGCCCGCCGCCTGGGACGCCTCCCGGCGCGCGCGGTGCTGTCCGGCCCATCGAACGGACGGGAGCGCTCCGTGGCAGAACAGCCGCTGCATGAGCACACGCTCGGCAATGGCCTGCGCGTGGTGGTCTGCGAAGACCACGTCGTACCACTGGCCGCCGTGAACATCTGGTACGGGGTGGGCTCGCGGCACGAGCGGGCCGGCCGCACCGGCCTCGCGCACCTCTTCGAGCACCTGATGTTCCAGGGCTCGGCGAACGTCGCCGAGGGCGAGCACGCCGCCCTGCTGGAGAGCGCCGGCGCCGCGTTCAACGCCAGCACGTCCTTCGAGCGCACGAACTACTACGAGACGGTGCCGGTCAGCCACCTGGAGCTCGCGCTCTGGCTGGAGGCCGACCGCATGGGCACCCTCCCCGCCGCGCTGACCCAGGCCAACCTCGACAACCAGCGCGACGTGGTGAAGAACGAGCGGCGCCAGCGCTACGACAACCAGCCCTACGGCACGGCCTTCGAGCGCCTGTGCGCGCTGACGTTCCCCGAGGGGCACCCCTACGCGCACACCCCGATCGGCTCCATGGAAGACCTGGACGCCACCACCCTCGACGACTGCACCGACTTCTTCGCCACCTGGTACGCGCCGGGCAACGCCGTCCTGTCCGTCGTGGGCGACGTCGACCCGGAGAAGACGCTGGAGGCGGTCGAGCGCTACTTCGGCGGCCTGCCGGCCGGCCCGCGGCAGCCCGCCGCGCGCCCCGGCGCCCTCGGGCCGCTGACCGGCGTCCGCGGCGAGACCCTCGACGAGGAAGTGCCCTCCCCCGCCTACTTCGCGATGTTCACGCTCCCCACCGACGGCGGCGACGACATCGAGGCCGCCGAGCTCGCGGTCGAGATCCTCGGCGGCGGCTCCGGCTCCCGCCTCTACGACCGGATGGTGCGGCGCGACCAGATCGCCACCGAGGTGTGGGCCGGGGTCACGCGGCTCGCGTCCGGCCCGTCCCTGGCGATCGTGGACGCCGTCGGCCCGGAGCCCGAGAAGATCGCGGCCGTGCTGGACGAGGAGCTCGAACGGTTCGCCGCGCACGGCCCGGACGCCGACGAGACCGCCCGCGCCACCGCCCAGGCCGAGCGCGGCTTCCTGGAGCAGACCGAGACGGTGACGGGCCTGGCGAACGCGCTGTCGCAGAACGCGACGCAGTTCGGCGACCCGGCCCGGGTCTTCACCGCCCCCGGTCGCGCCACCGCGGTCACCGGAGACGCGATCAAGGAGATGGCGGGCCGCTGGCTGGCCCCGGGCGCCCGCACCGCCCTGACCTACGGAGGCACCTCGTGAGCAGCGGCCTTGCACTGCAGCCCCGTCCCGTCCCCGGGCCCGTCCCGGCGTGGGCGTTCCCGTCCGGCACCGCGGGCCGCGTCCCGGCCGGCCCCGCGACGCTGCGCTGCGACCTGCCCGGCCGCCGGCTCGCCGCCGTCCGCCTCGTCCTGCACGCGGGGGCGGGCCGCGAGCCGTCCGGTCTCGACGGCGTCGCGACGCTGGCGTCCCGCGCCCTGCTGGAGGGCACCGAGCCCGGCGGCGGCACCGCGCTGACCGCCGCGTTCGAGCGGCTCGGCGCCAGCCTCTACGCGCACGCCGACCTGACCGCCCTGCGCATCGCGCTGGACGTCCCGACCACGCGGCTCGGCGCCGCCCTGGAGCTGTTCTCCTCGGTGGTGCGCCGCCCGGCCCTCGACGACGCCGACGTGCGGCGCCTCGTCCGCGAGCGCCTGGAGGAGATCGCGCAGGAGGACGCCGACCCCGGCACGCGCGCCATGCGCGAGCTGCGCGCCGTCCTCTTCCCGGAGCAGGCCCGCGCCTCCCGCCCGACCGGCGGCACCCCCGAGTCCGTCGGCGCGCTGCAGGGCTCGCACGTCCGCGACTTCTACGGCTCCGTGGTCCCCGCCGAGGCGACCGCCGTGGTCGCGGGCGACCTCGCCGGGACCGACGCCGACAGCGCCCTCGCCGCCGCCCTGGAAGGCTGGGCGGGCTCCGCCGCGCCGCTGCCCACCGCCGACCGGGTCATGCCCGAGTCCGCCGCCCGCATCGTCGTGGTCGACCGCCCCGGCTCCGTGCAGACCTACCTCAGCTTCGGCCACGGCGTCCCCGACCGCTCCCACCACGACTGGCCGTCCCTGATGGTCGCGTCGCACGTCCTGGGCGGCGGTCTCACGTCCCGCCTCAACGCCGTCCTGCGCGAGGAGAAGGGCTACACCTACGGCATGCGCGCCGGCCTGCTCCGCATGCGGCACTGCGGCCTGTTCATCGCCCAGGGCGCCGTCCACACCGAGGTCACCGCCGACGCGGTCGCCGACGCCCTCACCGAACTGCGCGGCATCGTGTCCCGCGGCATCGACGCCGAGGAGCACGGCTCGTCCGTCCGCGCCCTGGCCGACCGCGCCCCCGCCGAGTACGAGACGGCCCGCGCCGTGGCCGCCGAGCTGGCCGACGTGTCCGCCAACGGCCTGGGCGCCGACTACCCGAGCGCCTACCTGGCCGCGGTCCGCGCCTCCACCCCCGACGGCGTGGCCCGCGCCTACCGCAAGCACATCGACCCGGAAGCCCTCACGGTCATCGCCGTAGGCGACGCCGCCCAGATCCGCGAGCCCCTCGAAAAGCTCGCCTACGCCCCCGTGACCGTCACCACGAAGGAGACCTGACCACCGCAGGCGCGCCGGCCGCGGAGTGACCACCCGATCCCGGAGCCAACCCCGCCCGCCGCCACCACGAAAGACCTCCAGTGGAGCGCGGCGGGCACGGCATGACCCACACGATCCCAGGGCCCGCCCCGGGCGCTACAAGGGAGACCGACTCCGGCAGGGCGCGCCAGTCGCCGAGTGACCACCCGATCCCGGAGCCAACCCCGCCCGCCGCCACCACGAAAGACCTCCAGGGGAGCGCGGCGGGCACGGCATGACCCACACGATCCCAGGGCCCGCCCCGGGCGCTACAAGGGAGACCGACTCCGGCAGGGCGCGCCAGTCGCCGAG
>NZ_JBEZJQ010000022.1:0-16845 GCF_040653135.1 Actinomadura sp. NPDC048021 | reverse complement strand
GAGTGACCACCCGATCCCGGAGCCAACCCCGCCCGCCGCCACCACGAAAGACCTCCAGGGGAGCGCGGCGGGCGCGGAGTGGCCCACACGTTCCCAGGGCCCGCCCCGGGCGCTACAAGGGAGATCGACTCCGGCAGGGCGCGGCGGGCGCGGCGTGACCACGCGTTCCCGGCAGTGAACGTCCGGCCGTCGTTGTCGTCCTGCGGCCCGCACTCCATGCGTGCGCGCCTGCGGCTTTGGCCTCACCCGCCGCATCGGCGTGCTTCTAGGGCCTGTCTCGAAGTGGCCTCGGTCGCACGCGCGAACGCGTGACCTGGCCGGTGGAGCGAAGCCGCCGGGCGAGTGGAGTGGGCCGGGGCTTTGGAACGCGGCCTAGCCCTCCAGGTGCCGCCGCCCGGCGGCCGCGGAGAGGCCACCGATGACGGCGAAGCCGGCGAGGGCCGCGGCGAACAGAGTGGCTCCGGTGGCCAGACCGACGGTGTCGCTGAGGTACCCCGCGGTGACCGGGAGGATCCCGGCGGGGACATAGCCGCCGATGTTGAACGCGGCGTTGGCCTCGGCGAGGCGGTGCGGCGGGACGGCGCTGCTGAGCAGCGACAGGCCGCCGAGCTGCCCCATTCCCTGGCCGGCGCCGGCCAGGACGGCCGACGCGACGAGCGCCGCCGCCGACGCGCCGTTCACAGCGGTCACCAGCGCGGCCATCGAGGCGGTCGTGGCGGCCGCGCCCGCGAGGAGCATGGTGCGCCGGGGCAGCCGCTGGACGGTGAACTGCACGCCGGTCGCCGCGGCGAACATCACGAACGCCGTGCCTCCGGCGATGATCCGGTTGCCGGTGCCCAGCAGGCCGGACAGCAGCGACGGCCCGAGCGACAGCACGAACGACGTCGCGGTGATGCCGGGCGCGAACACCGCGATCCCCAGGGCGAGCCGCATCGCGCTCTCGCGCGGCACACCGGGCACCCGGACCCACGACCTCGTCGCGGGGACGGAGGGACGCGGCATCGGCAGACGCGTCACGACCACGCCCGCCGTGACCAGCACGACGGCCTCGACCGCGAACACGGTGACGGTCGGGGCGGGCAGGCTCTCGGACAGGACGCCGGCCAGGAACGGACCGAGGCCGGCGCCGAAGACCATCGCGGACGAGGCGAACAGCGCGGCAAGGCGGCGGCGGGAGGGGCCGGCGACGTCGGTGACGGCGGCCATCCCCGCGGAGACGGTCGCGCCGACCGCGACACCGGTCAGAAGCCGGGCGACGATCAGCGCCCACACCGTGGTGGCGGTCGCGAAGACGCCGCAGGCCACCAGGGCGAGGACGAGCGCCGGCAGAAGGACGGGACGGCGGCCGAGCCGGTCCGACAGCACTCCGGACACCAGCAGCGAACCGAGCAGCCCGACGATGTAGAAGGCGAAGACCACGGTGAGGGTGCCCTTGGAGAAGCCGATGTCGCGCTGCCAGAGCACATAGAGGGGCGTCGCCGCGTTCGACAGCACGAAGACGGCGGTGACAGGCCAGGCGGCGAGCCAGATCCAGCGGACGGACGCATCCGCCTGTGGCGCGCTCCGGGGCGTATCGATCGTTCGGACGTTCGGCATGGGGGTCCCCTTCGCCAAGCAGTACGATTTTTCTCGAACTTAGCATGCAGTACGATTAAACTCGTACAAGCGAGAGAGAGGGGCTGGATGGTGGCATCGATCACGCGACCGGCGATCCGGGTGCTCCCGGAACCGCCCGGCCTGCCCGAGCCCTTGGCCGAGCCCGCTGTCGAGGACCTCCGGCTGGAGACGGTGTTCGGGGCACTGAGCGGGCCGCTGCGCCTGGCCATCGTCCGCAAGCTCCTGCTGGAGCGTGAGGAGTTCGACCATCCCTGCGGCTGGTTCGGCTTCGACCGGCCGAAGTCGTCGCTGACGCACCATTTCAAGGCGCTGCGCGAGGCCGGCATCCTGCGGCAGCGGCAGTACGGCCTGGAGCGCCGAAGCGAAGTGCGCGTCGACGACCTCAACGCTCGCTTCCCCGGCCTGCTCGACCTGATCGCATCGTCCTCGACGATCGACCACTGAGCGCCGCGACGCGCAGGGGCCGGGCCGTTCACTTCCGGGGCGGCACCGACCTGGCCGCTTTGCCGCCGCCGGACCGGCCCGTCGCGCGACGCGATCGTCGACCACATGACCGACCGGCTTGCCGCTCACCGCGGCGTGCTCATCCCACCGCCACACGCGCGAGGACGGCAGCAGGCGCCTCCGGCCGACGGCAACCGCCCCGGCGCCGGGTGCGCGCCAAGGGGTGGGCCCGCCCGGGGCGAGGTTCGGTCGGAGGCCGCCGAGTTGAGCGCGGGGTAGCTCGCGGCCCTTATCGACGGGTGCGATCACGTGGGTGGAAATTGGGGGTTTGGTCCGGACGGGGTGAACCGGTGGCATGGTGGAGGGGG
Organism: Actinomadura sp. NPDC048021; assembly: GCF_040653135.1. Lineage (NCBI taxonomy): Bacteria > Bacillati > Actinomycetota > Actinomycetes > Streptosporangiales > Thermomonosporaceae > Actinomadura > Actinomadura sp. NPDC048021. Next base: position 14,416 of record NZ_JBEZJQ010000022.1, on the reverse strand, counting down.
TCTAAGTTTCTGGTGCGCGCGGCCCGGGGTCGCGCGGGTGGTGGGCGCGGGGCGTGTCGCCTCGCGGTGGGAGAGGGGAACGGCCGGTGTCCTACGGGCAGATGGCGGGCGGTGGACCGTCCGTCGACACGATCCTTGCTGAGCCGAACTGCAAACCCGGCGGGGTCGTGGCGGGCAAGGTGCACCTGCGCGGCGGCGCCGGGCCCGCGGAGGTCCGGCAGGTGACGCTGGCGCTGATGCCGCGCATGCGGCACCACGGCGGCGAGACGGCGGGCCCCGAGGTGTACCGCGGCGCCCTGACCCGCGGATTCCGGCTCGACGCCGGGGGGCAGCGCGACCTGGCGTTCTCCATCCCGCTGCCGTACGAGCTGCCGTTCACGACCGTCCTCGGCCACGAGCTTCCAGGCTTCACCATCGGGATGTGCACCGAGATCGACGTCGCCGGGCAGCCCGATCCGGGCGACATCGACCCGATCTCCGTGGAGCCGCTGGAGTCCCAGCAGTGGGTCCTCGCCTCGATCGCCCAGCTCGGCTTCCAGATCACGAACGTGACGTTCGAGTCGTCGAAGCTGCGGGGCGTGTCCCAGCAGCTGCCGTTCCACCAGGAGATCCACCTCAACCCGCCGTCGTCGCACCAGGGGCGGATCGAGAAGGTCGGGCTGAGCTTCGTCGCCAGCCCGCGCGCCATGGCCTTCGTCCTGCGCGCCGAGGACCGCGACACCCCGCAGGACGAGTCGTTCGGCGTCTTCACGGTGCCGCACGCCGAGGCCGCGGAGACCGACTGGAACGCCAAGATCGGTCAGTGGCTGGAGGCCGCGGCGGCGCTGCCCCGGTCGTCCCGCCCCGGCCCGGCGTCCCATGGCGCTCCGCCGCCTCCCGGGCAGGCGCCGCTGCCGCCGCCCGGCGGCCACTCGGGGTTTCCGCCGCCACCGCCGCAGGGCGCGGCTCCTTACGGCGGGCCGGGTGAGTACGGGTCGCACGGCAACGCCCAGTTCCCGCCTCCCGCCCCGGCGCCCGGTCGGCAGCAGCAGCCGGCGCCGATGGCCGCCCAGGGGTACCCGCCGAACCCCTCCGGCATGCCCCCGGCACCCGGACAGGGCTTCCCGCCGCCCCCGCCCGGTCCCGGGATGCCGTCGCATGGGGCTCCGCCCGCACCCCCGCACGGGATGCCGTCGCATGGGGCTCCCCCCGCACCCCCGCACGGGATGCCGTCACACGGAGCCCCGCCTCCCGCACCTCCGCACGGGATGCCGTCGCACGGGGCGCCCCCGCCCGCGGCGCCGTACGCTCCCGCCGCTCATGCCGGCCCGCCCCCTCCCGCACCGCCGGGGCCCCCGCCGTACTCGCCCCACGGCCACCCGCCTCCGGCGCACGTCCATCACGCCCCGCCCGGCTACCACGGGCACCGCCACCTCGGCCACGGCGCCGCCGCGGCCGGTCTGGTGGGCGGCGTCGCGGCGGCGGGGGTCGTGGGCGGCGTGGCCATGGGCGCCATGGACGCGGCCGGGTACGCGCAGAACGTCGCGGGCTACGTGGGCGGCGCCCCCGTGGACGCCTTCGGCAACGCGCTCGCCGGGTACGCGGGCAATGTCGCCGGAAACGTGATCGCGGACGCGGCCGGCGGCATCGCCGGAGACATCGCAGGCGACGTGGCCGGCGAACTCGCAGGCGGCGCCGCCGAAATCCTCGGCGGCCTCCTGGGCGGCCTCTTCGGCTGACCACCGGGTTTAACGGAATGGGGCGACGAGGCCACGGAAAGGCGTCGTCGCCCCCGCACCTTCCTGGAAGGCACTCCTCCAGCCGACGCGGCTCCGAAGGGGCTGGGTGGTGTCTCCGGCCAAACCGCTCGGGCATCCGCCGGGGGGCGCGGCTGGCGCGGTTGGGTAGCGCGCCGGCCGTCTCTCGGAGGACTGCTGGGCCGGCTCTTCGCTGACCTGCGGATATTTGCAGACGGGAGGTCGCGTGGGGCTTCCCGGAGCTTTCTGAGTGGCTTCTCTGGCTTTTCCCGCGAGCATCCGCAGGTCACGTGATTGGCGGGTCGGGGAGCGTGGCTTTCGTTTCCCGGAGGCTTCGGGATTCTCGGGGCCCGTGGGTGCGGGGCTTTTCCCAGAGGTGTGGGGATGATCTCGGGGGTAGCCGGAAGGACGGTGGGTAAAGGAAAGTAGGGCGTTTCGGACGGGATCCGCTGCGCACTCGGCCAATCCGGCCGGGGGTGGTTATCGTCGTGAGCGCAGCCCGCTTCCCGAGGAGTCACATGACCACCGTGATCCTGGTTCTGCTCTGCCTCGCGATCGCCGGACGCGAGCTCTACCTGGCGTCCGACAAGCGGCTTCCGCAAGCCCAGGCGGAGCTGCGCAATCTGCGCAAACAGCTGAACGAGCTCGCGCGGGACCACGACGTGCTCAAGCGGGTGGTCGACGAGGCGACCGAGCCGGTCGGCATTCCCATCCCGCCGCCGCAGGCCGAGGGGCCGCCGTCCGACGTGGCGGAGAGGCTGGAGACCGTCACCGGGCGGGTGGAACGGCTGGAGAAGCAGTTCGGCGACCTGTCGGACGAGCTGGCGGGCCTCGACCTCGACCGCGACTCCCATCGCGCGCTGGCGCGGACGCTCGACGCGGTGGAGCAGGACGTCCAGGAGCTGCACCGCGAGATGCTCGACCGGCTCGACCGGGAGGAGGGCGTGGTCACCGGGGCGCTGCTGAGCGAGGAGGGGGAGGGCGAGGCGCTGCTCGCGGAGGCGTACGAGCAGTGCGCCGCCGAGTGCGGGCTGCGCATCCGGCTCCGCGACCAGCGATCGGAGCAGGCCACCGGCACCTACTGGGGCACCGTGTACCAGATGTCCGGGCGGCGCCCCGACGTCCTCGCCGAAGACCTGTTCTCGTACGTGCGCGGCCTCTACGACCCGAAGGACGCGGCCGCGGTCACCGTGCTGCTCACCGAGCTGGCGTCGCTGCGGGGCGGCGGCGTCGCGCGGTTCGGGTCGTTCGTCGCGGTCAGCACGCAGAGCGCGGTGCTGTGCGGCGTGCTGCCGGACGAGGGAACGCCGCCGACCGAGCCGTGGCGGCTCGTCGAGCACATCCGCGAGCTGCCCGCCGACCGGCAGCGCGACCTCACCTGGCTGCGTTCGGACGACTGATCAGGGGCGGACGAAGCGGGGGGCGCCGTCCGCCCGGTCCACGCTGAACGCCAGCAGGCACCGCGGGACGCGGGCCGCGTCGATCTGGAGGCACAGGCCGAGCCCGAGGTCCGGGTCGACGACCACGACGCGCCGCAGGGCACGGAGGGCACGGCGTGCCCGGACGCGCGTCTCCGGGCGGCCCTCCTCGCGGACCGTGCCGGCGACCACCCGGCCCGCGTAGCGCCAGAGCGCCACCGAGTCCATTACGCGCACGCCCGCCGACGTGAGGTTCGCGACGATCACGACGCCGCTGTCGTCGTCCTCGGAGGTGGACGGGGCCCGCAGCGCCCCCTCCCCCGGCAGGTCGCGCGGCGCCTGCGGCCCGCCGACCGCCCGGTGGTAGCGCAGCGGGTCGAGCGTGTCGATGACGAACGCCCCCGCGTACGGGCGGGACGCGCGGGACGGGCGTGCGAGTCCGTGCATCGGCGCCCGCGCCGCCCGCACGCCGAGGCGGGCGCTGAGGTCGAGCACGATCCCCGCGTCGTCCAGCCACGCCGGGACCCCGAGCTTGGCCGCGGACGTCCGGTCGAGGGCGTCCATGGTCTGCCACAGCTCGTCGGTCCGGCGGGACAGCGTCGAGGCCATGCCCAGACCGGGGAACGCGCTCTCCAGCACGGCCAGGGTGGCCTGCCATGTGGTGCTGCCCACGAACTCCGCGACGAACGCGTCCGCCATCGCCTTGCGCCGCTCGGGGTCGGTCATGGGCCCGGGCCGCTGTGCGGGCGCCCACTGCTGGACCGGGATGTCAGGCACGGTCACCGGAGGCGGTTCGGCCGCCAGGCCCTTCCCCGGCAGGAACGGATCGTCGTCACTTCGCGCGTGCCGGCCCGTGGGGGCGGGGCCGGGCTCCGAAGGCGTCCAGGGCTCGCCCGGCGACGCTTCGCCGAGGCCGAGGTCGAGGTCGCGCACCGCCCAGAGCGGCTCCTCCTGGGACGCCGGGGGCTCGGCGGGCGGGGACGGCGGCGGCACCGGGGCGTGGGGGGTCCAGGGCTCCTCGGGTTCCGTCGGCGGCTGGACGGGGACCCAGTCGGACGGCGGCTCCTCCGGCGCCGGTTCCGGGGCGGTTCCCTTGCCCGCCACGTGGACGTCCTCGGGGTAGGGGCCCGGACGGGGGCCGGTCTCGGGTCCGGTCTCCTCGGGGCCGGGGTCTTCGGGCTGTGGGGTGCGACGGTCACGCGGGCCGAATCTCACGTGTCGATCCTGCGCTGAGATCAAGGCCGTAGGCAAGCTCATCGGGCTCCGAAGAGCGTGGCGCACAGGGACCGGAGGCGGTCGGGGCCGTCCTCGGCGGGCAGCACGGTGAGGACGGGGTCCGGGGACGGGTCGTGGCGCAGCCGCACGGAGACCTCGCGCCGCATCGGCTCGTCGGCGCCCTGAGCGGCGGCGATGTCCTGGAGGCCGACGGAGACGACCTCGGGGATCTCGACGACGAGGGGCTGCTCGCCGGCGGGCAGCTCGTCCAGCCAGAGGTCCAGGACGTGGTGGGCGAGACCGTTCAGCAGGCGCCCCCAGGGCTCGACGAGGCCCGGCGGGACGTGCTCGGTCTGCAGTTCGGGGAGGCCGAACCTGGCGAGCCCCCGGGTGGTGATGTAGGAGCCGTCACGGCCGATGGTGTGCGGGAGGAGCATCCAGTCGGTGAGCCGGACGGCGCCGCCGGGCCCCGGGAGGGAGCGGAAGAGCCGGTCGTGCGCGAGGACCTGCGGGGTGAACACGTCGATCACCGGGGCGGACGCGGCCGCGCCGACGGCGCCCGCGACGGCGCGTGCGGCCCATTCGTGGGCGGGCGGCCGCCCCGGCCGGTATGCGGCGCGGACGGCGAGGACGTGCGGCGCGGCGGCGACCGCCTCGACGTCGGACGGGGAGGCGCCGTACGCGGCGAGCAGGTCGGCGGGCAGCGGCGGGAAGCCCTCCGCGGGGCGCTGGTCGAGGGTGAGCATGGGGCTGCCGAGCATGCCGAGGACGAGGTCGCGCAGCGGCGGCTCGGTGCGCCGCAGCAGCTGCGCGCGGGCCAGGGCCGCCGGGTCGCGGATCGGCTCGGTGAGCGCCACGGCGTAGGTGCCGTAGAGCGTCTCGGGGACGGGCAGTGTCAGCGTCTCACCCAACTCATCTCCCGGCGGCCTCGGCGAACGGCGACACTTCGATCAGAACGAAGCGGGCGCGGGAAAGTATCTGGCGCGAACGGGACAGTTACCTCACACGGCCGCGAGGCGCGCCCCCGACCCCGCCGTCAGCGCCGGGGGACGCGCTGCTCGAACCAGACGACCTTGCCTCCCTCGGTGCGGTGGGTGCCCCAGCGGGCGGCCAGGTGGCCGACGAGCTGGAGGCCGCGGCCCGACTCGTCGGTGGCGTCGGCGTGCCGCAGGTGCGGCATGTCGGCGCCGTCGTCGTGCACCTCGCAGAGCAGCGTGCGCCCCCTGATCAGGCGGAGCCCCACGGATCCGGCGCCGTGCACGAGGGCGTTGGTGACGAGCTCGCTGACGAGCAGCCGCGCGGTCTCGGCGAGCTCGTGCAGGCCCCAGCCGGCGAGACGGGCGCCGACCTGCGCGCGGATCCACGGGACGCTGCCGGGCGCGGCTTCGAGCTGCCAGGTGACGACGTCGTCGAGGGGGATGCCGTCGAACCCGACCGCGACGATGGCGATGTCGTCGGCGGGGGTGGGCCCGGCGAGCCGGTCGAGCAGGTCGTCGCAGGTGCCGTCGAGGTCGGCGGACGCCTCGGCGAGGCGGGCGCGCAGCTCCTCCAGGCCGGTGTCGAGGTCGCGGTCGCGGCGCTCCAGGAGGCCGTCGGTGCACAGCACGAGCCGGGACCCGTCCTCGACCTTGAACTCCACCGTCTCGAACGGCTCGCCGCCGACCCCGATGGGCACGCCCGGCGGGACGGGCAGCACGCGGCTCTCCCCGTCCGGCGTGACGAGGACGGGCGGGACGTGCCCGGCGCTGGCGACCGTGCAGCGCCGCTCGACGGGGTCGTAGACGGCGAGCAGGCAGGTGGCGAGGTAGTCCTCGCCGAGCCGGCGGGCGAGGCCGTCGAGCTGGCGCAGCAGCCGGTCGGGCCGCATGTCCTCGGCGGCCAGGGTGCGGACGGCGGTGCGCAGCTGGCCCATGATCGCGGCGGAGGTGAGGCCGTGCCCCATGACGTCGCCGACGACGATGCCGAGCCGGCAGCCGGGCAGCGGGATGGCGTCGAACCAGTCGCCGCCGACCTGGGCGGCCTGCTCGGCGGGCCGGTAGCGGTAGCGGACGCGGGCCCCGGCGACGTCAGGCGGGTCGTCGGGGAGCATGCTGCGCTGCAGCTCCTCGGCGACCTGGACCTCGCGCCGGTACAGCCGCCCGTTGTCGACGCAGAGCGCGGCGCGCCGGGCCAGCTCGTCGACCATGGCGAAGTCGAGCTCGTCGAACCCGTGCCGGTCGGGCTTGCGCAGCAGCATGAACGTGCCGAGCACCCGCCCCCGCGCGATCAGCGGGGCGACCAGCAGTGCCCGGCCGGTGAACAGGGGGCGCAGGTCGCGGTCCCCGAACGCGGCGGCGAGCCGGACGGCCCTGCCGTCGTCGACGCGGGCGATGTGCACGGGCCGCCCGGTCCGCATGGCCTGGACGAACGGGGTGCAGGACGGCACGGACAGCGGCTCGTCCTCGGGGACGGCCTCGTCCCAGCGTCCGGGCTCGTCATTGTGGACGACGGCGACCCGGCGCATCGGCGTGGTCTCGTCGACCTCGCCGGCGGGCGGCGCGGAGTCGGCGACGACGCTTTCGAGCAGGTCGACGGCGGCGAGGTCGGCGAGCCGCGGCACGAGGACCTCGGCGAGGGTCCGGGCGGCCTGCAGGTGGTCGAGCGAGCTGCCGATCTGCTCGCCGGCCGCGCCGAGGTAGGCGAGCGGCTCCAGCGCGTGGGAGAGGTCGCGGCGGGCGCGCGGCGGCCGGGGCGGCGGGACGCGCGGCCCCGGCCGGGGCAGGGGGACGGTCGGCGCGGGGGGCGGGGCGGCGTCGGTCTGCGGGACGATGGGCAGCCGGATGGTCAGGCCCAGCGACACCGCCGGGCAGCCGAGGGCGAGGACCTGCGAGGCGATCGTTCCGAAGCCCGGGGGGCCGAGCGCGGGCAGCAGTTCGGCGAGGCGGTCGGCGAACGGGCCCGCGAACGGGTCGGGCCCGTCCGGGGAGGGGCCGGCGAGCGTGGGCTCGACCCGCAGCAGCCGGACGGCGGCCGAGCGGAGGGCGGCGCCGCCGGCGGGGCCGGGCTCGCCGGGCGGGGCGAGCAGGAGGTCGCCGACGGTGATGCCGATCCCGTCGCGGCGGAGCCTGCGCAGGTCGGCGGCCAGCGCCAGGACCCGGACGCCGTGGTCGCCCGGGGCCCCGTCGATGGGGTAGACCCACCAGCCGATCTCGACGGGCTCCCCGTTGTCGGCCCGCCGCAGGGTGCAGGCGCCGCACCAGACGTGCCCGAAGGCCTCCGGCTCGAAGGCGCCGCGGTGCTCCCGCGGGAGCCGGAGGAGGTCGCCGGGCGGGCGGCCCATGGCCTGGCCGCGCGCGGCGCCGAACAGGTCGGCGGCGGTATCGTCCCAGTGGCTGATGCGGCCGCGGTCGTTCACCGTGACGGCCGTCATCCTCGTGACGCCCAGCAGATCCGCGATCACCAAGCGGTCCCCCTCCCCCGAGTGGAACGACGCGCGAAAGCCGTTGCGGCAACTCACGGTGAAAGCGAAGCTACATGCTGTGAGGGCGGTTCGCTCGGGATCCGCCGAATCCCTCCGGGTGAGCACTCACTCATCACCGTCCGCCCGTGCTAACGTCCAGCGGGGAAGCGAGGTGCAGGCGGGTTGGCTACACGGACGGAGCCGATGCGGGACCGGATCCTGGCCGCGGCGGTCACGGTGATCCAGACGCGCGGGATCGTGGCCGCGACGACCAAGGAGATCGCGCGCACCGCGGGCGTGTCCGAGGGCAGCCTCTACAACCACTTCGCGAACAAGACCGCGCTGTTCGCGGCGGCCCTGGCCGAGGTGACCGGGAGCGCGCGCACCGCGATGACCGGGCTCGCCGGATCGGTCGGACAGAACACGGTGGAGGAGAACCTCACCCGCCTGGCGGCGGAGATGGTCCGCTTCTACGGCGAGCTGCTGCCGATGACCGGGCCCGTCCTGGCCGACCCGGAGCTGATCGCGTGGCTGCGGAGCGACGGCCCCGGAAAGGCGCAGCAGGAGGCCGCCGCCAGGTCGCGCGCCCGGCCGAGGAGCGACCGCACCGGCGAGGCGCCGCCTCCCGGGGCGCCCGGCGGGCCCCCGGCAGGGCCGCCAGGCGGTCCGGCGGCAGGCCCGGTGATGGGCCACGCGGCCCTCATCGGCTACCTGGAGGCCGAACGGAAGGCCGGACGGCTGGCGGACGGCGCACCCCTGCCGTTCATCGCCGCGGCCCTGCTGGGAGGCTGCCAGCAGCACGCCTTCCTGACCCGCCTCGCGGGCGCGGAAAGCGTGGCGGCGGGCGCCGGGCTCCCGGCCGCGCCGGCGGAGTTCGCGGCCAAGCTGGTCCGGGCCGTTCTGGCGGGCCACCTCGCCGCGCCCTGACCTGGCATAAGCCGCCAGGGCACGCCCGCTCGACCGAGCCCGCCTCCGAGCCCGCCTCCGAGCCCGCCTCCGGGGCCGCCGCGCGGGCTGCCGAGGATCGGGCTCTATACCGGCGGATCAGCACCACTTTGACCAAGAAACGACTCGATGTGACGGAGGCCACGCGGATCCTGGCAACCTTTTGGCTCGTTCCATGCGTCTTACATGGCAGGAAGACCCACCGGCGGATGGAAGCGCTCGATCGGGCAAGGCCCGCGACGTCCCGACTACGGGGTCGCTCTGGCACAGCCGAAGCGCGCCGAACCCTCGGCCCACCCTCCATGCGAGGCCGAGGCCACACCGAACCCGCCGGGAACGGTGGCACGTACCACTTGACGGGGGGCGATCAATCCGCCCGGCCCGCGCGTGCCCCCGACCACGCGCCAGGCAACCGTCCCCTCTCACGGGGGGCACGACCACGGGGAGCGACGATGACCGCTGTCACCACGCCCGTCCATCGCACCACCAAGGGCGACAACGGCCGCAACGCCGACCGCACCGCGACGTCCGACGACGCGCGCCGCTACGAGCGCGACGTCCTGCCCCTCGCGGACCCGCTCTACCTCAGCGCCGTGCGCATGACCCGCAACAGCGCCGACGCCGAGGACCTCGTCCAGGAGACGCTGGCCAAGGCCTACGTGAACTTCCACCAGTTCCAGGAAGGCACGAACCTCAAGGCGTGGCTGCACCGCATCCTCACCAACAACTTCATCAACACCTACCGCAAGAAGCAGCGCGAGCCCCAGCGCGCCGGCTCCGAGGAACTGGAGGAGTGGCAGATCGCGCAGGCCGAGGCGCACGCGTCCGGCTTCCGCTCCGCCGAGTCCGAAGCCCTCGACCGCATCCCCGACTCCCAGGTGGTCGCCGCCCTGCGGGCCCTCCCCAAGGACTTCCGGGACGCCGTCTACCTCGCCGACGTCGAGGGCTACCCCTACAAGGAGATCGCCGACATGATGGGCACCCCCATCGGCACCGTCATGTCCCGCCTCCACCGCGGCCGCAAGCAGCTCCGCGACTCCCTCGCCGATCACCGTGCCGCCCACACGCTGGCCGCCTAGTCAGTAAACGTTGACCCCGTCGCTGCATTTCAGCGGCGGGGTCGTTCATTCTCCTGCACGATCTGTTATCGATCGGCTACTTTGTGCGATGTCCCTTCGGTGCGTTGGGAGTCGCTCATGCCGAACCTTTTCAGTGCGGTCGTCGTGGGGGCGGTGGTCGCCCTCGTGCCCGTCGCGCCCTCCGGGGCGGAGACGTCGTTGCGGCTGTCCGTCACGCATCCGGGCGGCAGTACGTCCGGGAGCAGGACGGTCACGCTGCGTTGCGGTCCGCCGGGGGGCGAGCACCCCGAGGCGGCACGGGCCTGCCTGGAGCTGGAGGGGGCGGACGGGCGGTTCGAGCACCGGCCGGACGGGCGGATGTGCACCGCCGTCCACGCGCCCGTGGTCGCCCGCGCCGAAGGGCGGTGGAAGGGCAGAGCCGTCCGTTTCCAGGCCGAATACGGGAACGACTGCGCCATGCTGTCGCGCACCGGAACGGTGTTCGCCTTCTGACCCGGCGCAGGTCCGCGGCCGATTCGCAAACCGTCCGAATAGGGCCGCCGACCGTGGGTAGGGCGCGCACACACGGGCCGCGCGAGGCGTCGGCAATTCGGGAGGATGTGCGCTCTATGTCATCGAGGGTCAGCGACGTGATGACGGCGGCGCCCCAGTCTTTGCCGCTCGACGCGACGCTCTACGAGGCGGCTCGCATCATGCGGGACGAGGGCATCGGCGACGTGCTGGTCACCTACGCGGGACGCCTGTGCGGCCTGGTGACCGACCGTGACATCGTGATCCGGGCGGTGGCCGAGAGCCGCGACACCTCGCTCACCCCGCTCGGGGACGTGTGCACGGCCGAGCTGACCACCGTCCACCCCGAGGACGACACCGACACGGTGGCGCGGCTCATGAGCGAGCACGCCGTCCGGCGCCTGCCGGTCGTCGACGCCGAGCACCACCCCGTCGGGATCGTGTGCATCGGCGACCTGGCCCTGGCGAACGGCGATTCCGGCCCGCTACCCGAGATCAGCAAGGCGCCGCCGAACAACTAGGACTCCCCATGAGGCACCAGGGCCGCCCGGCCGAGCAGGGCCCGCCTGCGCATCCCCCGGGGCAGGCTACTCTCGGGAAGGTGACGCCCACCGAAACGGTCCTGACGGACCAGCTCGCGCTGGAGATCGCCCGGCTGGGCCTGGTCGGGGAGTCGTCCGACGTGGGCACCCTGCACCGCGTGACCGAGCTCGCCGCGCGCGCCGTGCCCGGATGCGCCGGCGCCGCGAGCGTGCGCTGGGCACTGCCGAGCGCGTACGGCGGCGTCGGCTCCACGGTCGTCATCCCCGACCGCACGAGCGGCATACCGGACATGCCCCTGCAGGACGAGCGCGACGCCGCGGAGGAGAACCGGCCCGAACCGCTGGCCGCCGCGGCCAGCCATCCCGACCTCGCCGAGGTCACCGACCGGCAGCTGGCCCGCGGGCACGGGCCGCTGTTCGACGTGGTGGCCGACCGCCGCGCGCTGACCTCCGACGACATCCTCGCCGAGACCCGCTGGCCCGAGGCCATGTCGGACATGCTGCGCCGCGGGGTGCGCTGCTTCACCACGTCCCCGCACCTGAACCCCCCGGTCCTCGTCACGCTCACCCTGTACGGGGTGACGCCGAAGGCGCTCGGGCCCGAGCGGCACGCGATCGCGTCCCTGCTGGTGGCGCAGGGCACCGCGGCCTTCTCGAACAGCCGCCAGTACGACGACGTGCACCGCACCGCCGTCCAGCTCCAGGCGGCCGTCGAGGCGCGTGCGGTGGTCGACCAGGCCAAGGGAATCCTCATGCACGCGCTCGGTTGCGACGCCGACGAGGCATTCGCCGAGATGCGTCGCATCTCACAGACGCGCCACGTGAAGCTCACCGCGCTGGCCCAGCGTATCGTCGGTCATCAGGGCCTGCCCTAGGTGCGGGCGGGGAGCATAGGCTGCGGGAAGCGGCCCCGTAGAACGGTGCCCGGCCCGGTACGGGCGGGAGCCGCCCTGGTCCACCGTGGTGACGCGGACGAAAGGAGACCAGATGCACGATCGGCCTGACCAGCTCGAGCCCGAGTCCCTCCTGCGGGAGATCTCGGATCTCGAAGGACGCATCGGCGAGCTGCGCCAGGCCGCCGGCGTGCCCGAGCCCGACCTGCGCGCCACGCTGGACGCGGCGCTGGTCGAGCTGGAGCTGGCGCTGACCGTGCTGCGCACGATGGGCGGCGAGCAGTCCGGCGAGCCGGGAGGGTCGGCCGCCGCGGAGAACGAGCGGCGCGTGCTGCGCACGGTCTTCCAGGACGCCCCCGTTCCGCTGTTCCTGCTCGACCGGACGACGAACGTCCGCCGCGTCAACCGGCAGGCGGCCATGCTGCTCGGCACGTCGGCGGGATACGTGTCGGGCAAGCAGTTCACGGCCTTCTGCGACATGGCGACCCGGGCGGCGGTCCGGTCGCAGCTCGCGGCGGCGATCCGGACGGGGCAGCGGCGCCGCGTCAGCGTCCGGTTCCTCGGCCGCGACCACCCGATCGACGCCGTGCTGACGGTGGCGCGGGTGTGGATCCGCGGCGAACCCGACCCGATGGTCGTGGTGGCCGCCGGGCCGACGACCACCCCCGCCGACGACGGCGGGCCCGCGGCGTCCAAGGTCCAGGCGGCGGGCACCGCGCGGGTGCGGGCCGCCGACGGCGGGCAGGGCGACGACGAGGCCGTGGCCACGATCGTGCACCGGATGGACGTCCTCGCCACCGCCAGCGAGCTGCTGCTGGACGAGCCGGTCTTCAACGAGACGGTGGCCGTCCGGCGCTGCGCCCGGCTGCTGGCCGCCGAGCTGGCCGACTGGGCGTTCATCGACCTGACCGGCCCCGGGACCGGCGGCCCGCCGGCGGGCGCGGCGCCCGTGCTGCGCCGCCAGGTCGTGATGGGCCCCGAGGACGAGCGGTCCGTCGAGGCCGCGAGGATGCTCGAAGAGGTGGACCCCGCCGAGGACACGCTCCCCCACGACGTGTTCGTCACCCGGCAGAGCGCGCTGCGCCCCCACGTGGAGGACCTCGACGTGCTCGGCATGTGCCCGGACGGGCTGCCGGTCTGCGGCAAGATCGGCGTGACGTCGGTGCTCAGCGTCCCCATCGAGGACGGCGAGCGCGCCATCGGCACGATCACGCTGGCGGCCAGCGGCGACTACGGCCCGTTCGACCTCATGGACCTCGGCGTCGTGCAGCGGCTCGGCCGCTACCTCGCCCTGGTGATCCGGGCCGCGCGGCTCTACCGGCGCCGCGCGGAGGTGGCCGACACGCTGCAGGCCGGGCTGCTGCCGAAGACGCTCCCGTCCATCCCGGGCGTGAGCGTGGCCGCCCGGTACCTGACGTCCACGCACGGCTCGGAGGTCGGCGGCGACTTCTACGACGTGTTCCGCACCGAGAACGGGTGGGGGCTCGTCCTCGGCGACGTGTGCGGCAAGGGCGAGGACGCGGCGGCCGTGACGTCGACCGCGCGGCACTGCGTCCGGCTCGCGTCGCGGTGGAAGGCCCGTCCCGGCGACGTGCTCGCGACCGTGAACGAGGCCCTGATGGACGAGGACCGGTTCGTCACCGCCGTGATGGCGAGCCTGACGCTGGAGACCGAGCGGATCATCGTGTCGCTCGGCACCGCGGGCCACCCGCCGGCGATCGTCGTCCGCGCCGACGGGGTGATCAGGTCGGCGTCGCGCGGCGGCGTCCCGCTCGGCCTGTTCGAGGACTTCGAGGCCGGGCTCGACACGATCGACCTGTCCGTCGGCGACACGCTGATCCTGCATTCGGACGGGGTCCTGGAGGCGTGCGACATGGCGCGGCAGGAGTTCGGCCAGGAGCGGCTGCTGGAGGCGCTCGCCGGGCACGCCGGGAAGCCCCCGGAGGAGATGCTCGCCGGAGTGGAGCGGGCGCTGCTCGACTACTGCGACGGCGACCTGCGCGACGACGTGTCCATGCTCGCTCTGCGGGTGGAACCGCCGACGCTCGGCTAGAACGTTTCAGCGGCGCGACTGACGGGCGTTTTGCCGGGGTAAACGGCATCCATGAGCGTCGACCCCTCGCGCAAGCCCCGCAACGAGACCGAGCACGAACGGCTGGACCGGCAGCTGATGGAACTCCTCCAGGGGTTCCGGGTGGCGACCACCGGCGTGCAGGTGCTGTTCGCGTTCCTGCTGACCGTTCCGTTCTCGGCGAGCTTCGACGCGAAGGTCGGCGAGACGGGCAGGGCGCTCTTCTACGTCTCGCTGTTCGGGGCGGGGCTCGCGTCCGTCTGCTTCATCGCCCCGGTCATCCAGCACCGGATCCTTTTCCGGCTCGGGCAGAAGGCGCTGCTGATCCGGCGCGCGAACCGGTTCGGGATCGCCGGGGCCTTCGCGCTGGGCGTTTCGATGACCGCCGCGACCACGCTGGTCGTCCAGGCGCTGTCGGAGAAGGCCGCCGCAACCGTCGCCACGGTCGTGGTCGCGGTGCTCCTGTGCGGGTGGGCGCTCGGCTACCTCGGCCCCAACGGCGCCGGGAAGTCCACCACCATCCGGCTGATGCTGGATCTGATCCGTCCCACCTCCGGCACCGCCCGGG
>NZ_JBEZJQ010000021.1:61229-164455 GCF_040653135.1 Actinomadura sp. NPDC048021 | reverse complement strand
GGGAACCGCGACTCCTCATCCACCTCCGCCGCGAAAGGAGCGATCTTGGCCTCGGCCAGCTCACGCACCGAACTCCGCAGCAGCTCATGCTCCTCAGACGGCGCGTACGAGGGAATGTCGCTCATCGTTCCTCCAGGTTGCCGGGGATGCGGGCCGATACTTTGACGGCCAATATTTGGACGCCAAATTAAGCGAGCGGGCTGGCGCCGTCAAGGCGGTCTCCGGCGGTCACAGGTGCCGCAGCAGCAGGGCGAGCGCCGGGTCGTCGTTTCGTGGAAGTAGCGGGCCTCGACGGGCGAGTACTGACGCTGCGGGGCTCCGCCGGTGAGGCGGCGGCCCGCGGCCGTCGAGCTGCTGGAGCAGGGGTCGAACCTGCATGACGTGATCCAGAGTCACGCATCCTGCCATTGGATGATCCAGCACGGGTGCCCGCCGGCGGGCGGTGGCGTCCGCCCGCCCGTGGGCACGGGGAGGACCGGCCGGGGGTCGTTACTCCCGCCGGTCCAGTCCAGAGCCGCACCCGGGAATCGAACCCGGTTCTGCTGGGTGGAAGCCAGCCGCCTCACCATTCAGGCCTGTGCGACGCGCGGAGCCGGGAAAGCTCCGCTCGGTGGCCGTCCGAGGAGTCGAACCTCGTCCTCCCGGGTTTCGACCGGGCGCTCGTCCACATGAGCTCGAAGGCCGTGGATCGGGCCGGATTCGAACCGGCATCCTCCCGCTTGCAAGGCGGGCGCTCTCCCCATTGAGCTACTGACCCTTGAGGGAAACGAAAGGCCGCCGGGATCTCTCCCTGGCGGCCTCCGGCGGAGCTTGGCGGCCCTATCCAGAGGCGTTTCCGATAAAGGCGGGACCCTGACCCGCGCC
This sequence comes from Actinomadura sp. NPDC048021, assembly GCF_040653135.1. Classification (NCBI taxonomy): domain Bacteria; kingdom Bacillati; phylum Actinomycetota; class Actinomycetes; order Streptosporangiales; family Thermomonosporaceae; genus Actinomadura; species Actinomadura sp. NPDC048021. The sequence goes on along the minus strand of NZ_JBEZJQ010000021.1, from coordinate 163,591 downwards.
GAATCCGGAAAGCCGCGGGGCCTGCTGGGTGATGGTCGTGACCATGGCCGCCGCTCCTTCCCGTCCGTTTCCGATCAGTGGCTTGCTCCTATGGTGCGGGACGCCGGCCGGGCGCGCAACGCCTTTTCCATGCGATCGCCCCGGGCCGTTCGGGGAGAACCGGCCCGGGGCGATCCGGATATGCGTCACGCCGCCCCGCGGCGGCTGCGGCCGCGACCGGGGGTCAGCAACCGCCCCAGAACGCGGAACGGCAGGGTCACGACGCTGACGATCGTCCCGACAATGGCGCTGATCGCTGCGCTGATGCGGCGCATCTGGCTTCACTCCTTCGGTTCGGTCCTGACCGACCGATACCCGCCTGTGGAGTTTTACACCGGCTTTGCGCCGACAATGACCGTGGCGGAGAATTCCTCGGACGCCGCGACGGCGGCCGCGAGGCCGCCGGCCTCCACGGCGGCGACGGCCGCGGCGGCCTGCCGCTCGCTCGTCTCGAACAGCAGGCGGCCGCCCGGGGCGAGCCAGCGCGACGCCTCGGCGGTGACGCGGCGCAGCACGTCGAGGCCGTCCGGGCCGCCGTCGAGCGCCGAGCGCGGTTCGTGGTCGCGCGCCTCCGCAGGCATCAGCGCGACGTCCCCGGTCGGGACGTAGGGGACGTTCGCCAGAAGCACGTCGACCCGCCCGCGCAGCTCACCGGGGACGGGGTCGAAGAGGTCGCCCTCGTGGGCCGTGCCCCCGTACGGCGCGATGTTGCCGCGGGCGCAGCGCACCGCCGCGGGTTCGATGTCGGCGGCGTGCAGGACGCACTCCCCCACGCCGGAGGCGAGGGCGGCCCCGAGCGCGCCCGATCCGCAGCACAGGTCGAGGATCATCGGCCGGGGAGGCGCGAGGGCGTGGGCCCGCCGGACGAGGAACTGGGTGCGGTGCCGCGGCACGAAGACCCCGGGTTCGACGGCGATCCGCAGCCCGCAGAACATCGCCCAGCCGAGGACGTGTTCGAGCGGCTCGCCGTTCGCGCGCCGCTCGACCATGGCGGCGGCGTCGTCCGGGGTGCGGGCCGTGGAGAGGATGAGCCGCGCCTCGTCCTCCGCGAACACGCAGCCGGCGGCGCGGAGTCTGGAGACGATGGCGGGTTCGGTGAGGGGTGGTGTCATAGGAGTCCGCAACTGTATCCGGGACCGCGGCGGTCCGCGCGTTCCGGGCACGGCCGGCCCGGCGCGACAATGGAGCGTCGTCCACGAGCCGGGGGTCGGGAAGTGCCGGAGAGATCGGATCTGAAGGCCGACTGCGCCAGTTGCTTCGGGCTGTGCTGCGTCGCGCTGCCGTTCTCGCGGTCCGCCGACTTCGCCGTGGACAAGGACGCGGGCGAGCCCTGCCGCAACCTCTTGGCCGACTTCCGCTGCGGCATCCACGCCGACCTCCGGGAGCGCGGCTTTCCGGGCTGCACGGTCTTCGACTGCTTCGGCGCCGGGCAGAAGGTGTCGCGCGAGACCTTCTCCGGCACGGACTGGCGCGGGGATCCGGACGTCGGGCGACGCATGTTCGCCGTGTTCCCCGTGATGCGCCAGCTCCACGAGATGCTCTGGTACCTGGACCAGGCCGCGGCGATGCCGTCCTCCGGCCCGATCCGCGACGAGCTGCGGCGGGCGTCCGCCGAGGTCGACCGCCTCACCGAGGGCGGCCCCGCCGAGGTCGCCGAGGTGGACGTCCGGGCCGTCCGGGAGAGGGTGAACGGCCTGCTGTCGCGGGCGGGAGAGCTCGCCAGGGCGGGTGTCCCCGGACGGAGGAAGAACCGGCGGGGGGCGGATCTGGTGGGGGCGAGGCTCAAGGGGGCCGACCTGCGGGGCGCCGACCTGCGCGGCGCGTATCTGATCGCCGCCGACCTCCGAGGGGCGGACCTGCGGGTCGCCGACCTGACCGGCGCGGACCTGCGGGACGCCGATCTGCGGGGCGCCGACCTCACCGGATGCCTCTTCCTGACCCAGGCGCAGCTCGACTCGGCGCGCGGCGACGCGGCGACGCGGCTTCCCGCCGCGCTGGCGCGGCCCGCGCACTGGTGACCCCCGCGGCCTGATCTTGTTTAGCCGCCCTGTCAAGGGGCATTTCCGCCTGTCAAAGGGCATTTCCGCAGCGCACGTCGTCGGGGGGTCGCGTGGTGCGGGTCAGATGGTGGGGGACGGGCGTGGTGGCGCTGGTGCTGCTGGTCTTCGGCGCCGGGCTTCCCTTGCTCGACCGGGCCCTCGGGACCCGCGGGCAGCCGCTGGCGCCGGGCACGGTGGTGTCGGTCGGGACGGAGCGCGGCGGCGTCCGCCCGGTGACGTTCTCGGTCACCTCCCCCGGCTGGGTCCTGAACCGGGGCACCACCTCCCTCGCCAGCAGCGCCGAACTGCTCAGCGGCGACGTGGTCTTCGACCTCAGCGTGGTGGTCCCGCTGGGATCGGCGGACACCCGGGCGCTGTGGGGCGGCCTCGGGCGGATCGTCGCCGCGGGCGGGCGCACGCGCCTCGGGACGGGCCCCGTCCCGTTCACGACCGCGCAGGGCCTGACCGGGCTGACCGGACGGCTCGCGGGGCGCGAGCGCGTCGGCACGGCGACCGTGTTCGCCAAGGGGACGCTCGGCGCGGCGGTCACGGCGACGGGCCCGCCGCGCGCCTTCGGGGACGCGGCCCCGCAGGTCGAGGCGATGGTGCGGACGATCAGGATCGCGGCGCCATGGGGATGACCCGCGGCGGGCCGGTGCGCCGTCCCGCGTTCTGGCTGTGGGCGGCGGCGTGCCTGCTCGGCGCCTGGATCGCGCTGCGCGGGATCGGCGCGCACGTCGCGGCTTTCCCCTCCGGCGCGATCGCCGGGGCCGTGCTGCTCGCGCCGGCGCTGGCCGGCGGAGTGTGGCTGCTGCGGCGGCTGCACCCCGTCCGCTCGCCGCCGCTCGGCTACGCGCTGATCGCGGTGGCGTGGGGCGGGCTGGCCGCGTTCGGGACCGCGCTGCCCGCCAACGCGGCGTTCCAGGCGATCGTCGGGAAGACCGCCGGGCCGGGGTTCAACGCCGCCTGGGGCGCGTCGATCGCCGCGCCGGTGGACGAGGAGATCCTGAAACTGCTCGGCGTCGCGACGCTGGCGCTGATGGCGCCGGCCGCGGTCCGCGGGCCGCTCGACGGGTGGGGCTACGGCGCGCTGTCGGGGCTGGGTTTCCAGTTCGCGGAGAACTTCCTGTACGTACTGAACACGATCGTCCTCACGGGCGCCACGCACGACGCGAACGCGGCGTTCTTCTCGTTCGGCACCCGGGTGGTCTGCGGGGCGTGGTGGAGCCACTGGGCGATGACGGCGGTCGGCGGCGCGGGCCTGGGCTGCCTGATCGGACGCGCCTCCAAGGCGCACCTCACCGCCGCGGTGGGCGCGTTCGTCCTGGCGATGGCGCTGCACTCCTGGTGGGACGCCCCCGTCCTGACCGGGCTGGTGCTGATGCCGGTGAAGGGCGCGCCGATCCTGCTGGCGGCGGTCGTCTCCTACCGCCTGGCCAGGCGCCGCTACCTCTCGCACTTCCGGCGCACGGTGCACGCCGAGACGCGGGGCGGCGTCCTGATACCGGGCGAGGGCCACGTGCTCGCGTTCCGCAAGTGGCGCCGGAAGGAGCAGTGGGGCGTGCCGGCCGGGGAGACGCGCCAGCTGCTCGAACGGCTCCGGACCGCCGAGCTCGCCCTCATCGAGGACGGCCTCGGCGGCCTGGAACCGGACCCGCGGGCCGCCGAGCGGCTGCGCACCGACATCCGCGCCCTGCGGGACGACCTCAAGGCGTCCGGCGCGAACGTGCGCGTGGCGTAGCGGCGAGGACGTAGGCGCAGGCGACCGCGCAGACGGCGGCGGCGACGAGCAGGGCGTCGGCCGGATCGCGGGAGCCGTCCCCCGCTCCGACCGGCGCGAACGCCCCCATGATCGCGACGCCGAGGGTGGCGCCGAGCTGCCGGACGGCGTTCAGCAGGCCGCCCGCCGCGCCGGCCGCGCCCTCGGGGGCCGCGGCGACGACCATCGTCGCGAGGGCGGGCAGCGCGAACGACACGCCGAACCCGGTGCACAGAAGGCCCGCGACGAGCGGCGGGTAGGACGCGCCGTCCGGCAGCACGGCGCCGAACAGCACTCCCCCGGCGGTCAGCAGGCCCAGTCCCGCCAGGACGGGGCGGCGCGGCCCCGTCCGCGCGACGATGCGCCCGGTGAGCAGCGGGTTGAAAGCGAACGGCAGGGTCATCGGCAGGAACGCCAGGCCGGTCTGGAACGGCGTCAGCCCGAGGCTCTGCCGGAACACCAGCGGCAGCACGAACAGCACTCCGGTCATGACGAAGTTGACCGCGGCGCCGGCGGCCAGCGCGGCTCGCATTCCCGGCGCCCGGAGCACCGCCGGGACCAGGACCGGCGCCCGGCTCCCGCGCTCGCGGACCGCGAACGCCGCGCCGGCCGCGACCGCTCCGGCCGCCGAGGCGGCCGCGTGGACGCCCGGGCCGCCGCCCAGGGCGATGAGGGCGTCGGTCAGCAGTCCCAGCGCGGCGCACGCGAGGAGCTGCGCCGCCGGGTCGATGCGCCGGACCCCGCGCGGGCAGCGCACGGCCCGTCCCGCCGCGAGCCCGAGGACGGCGGCGGCGAGCGGGACGTTCACCAGGAAGATCGCGCGCCAGCCCGCGAGGCCGACCAGGGCGCCGCCCGCGACGGGGCCGGCGGCGAGGGCGGCGCCGCTGGTCGCCGCCCAGGTCGCCACGGCGCGGGCGCGCTCGGCGGGCGCGGGGTACAGGCGGACGATCATCGCCATGGACGCGGGCACGCAGGCCGCGGCGGCGGCGCCGAGGACCGCGCGCAGCGCGACGAGCGTCCACAGGTCCGGCGCCGCGGCGCACAGCAGCGACCCCGCGCCGAAGGCCGCGACGCCCGCGCGGAAGACGCGGTGCGCGCCGTACCGGTCGGCGAGGGCGCCCGCCGACAGCAGCAGCGCCCCGAATACGACGGTGTAGCCGGTGACGGCCCATTGCAGGCCCGCGACCGTCCCGTTCAGGGAGTCGGCGAGGTCGGGTTCGGCCACCGAGAGGACGGTCGTGTCGAGCAGCACCATGAAGTAGCCGAGCGAGATGCCGAGGAGGGCGAGGCCGCGCCGCCCGGGGGCCGCGTCCGCCGGTGCGGAGGGGAGAGCCGAGGTCATGGGGCCCCAGTCTGGGAATCCGCGCCGCCGGGCTCCACCGGCGGAACCGCACGGCGCGTTCGGAATATCCGAACGGACGGGCCGGGTTGCCACCGGCATGGAACTGCGCCAGCTGCGGACGTTCGAGGCCGTCCTCGCCCACCGGACCGTCACCGACGCGGCCAACGCGCTCGGTCTCGCGCCGTCGTCGGTGTCGGAGCAGATCCGCGCGCTGGAGGCGTCGCTGGGCGTCCCGCTGTTCCACCGCGGCCCGAAGGGCATGCGGCCGACCGAGGCGGGCGAGCGGATGCGCGGGTGGGCGCGGCGCCTGCTGCGGCAGGCGGAGGAGGCCCGCCGCGAGGTGGCCGGGGAGCGGCCGGTGCTGCGGCTCGGCGCGCTGGAGTCGATCGCCGCCACGCACGTCCCCCGCGTCCTGGCCAGGCTGGCCGAGCGGCGGCCCGGGCTGCGGGTCGAGGTCCGGTCGGACGCGGCCCGCGACCGGCTCCTCGACGCGGTCGCCTCCGGGGACCTGGAGGCCGCGCTGCTGCTGGACGCCGGGGAGGACGTGGGCGGGCTCGGTTTCCCGCCCCCGCCGGCGCCGCTGGACTTCGTCGACGTGGAGCCGGTGCCGCTCGCCCTCGTCGCCGCGCCGGACCACCGGCTCGCCGCGGCCCCCCGCCTGGCCGCCGGCGACCTGCACGGCGAGAAGCTGCTGGTCAACGTGCCGGCGTGCTCGTTCTGGATGGCCGGCGAGCGGCTTCTCGGCTCCGCGGTCGAGCGGGTCAGGGCGGGCAGCGTCACCGTGATGGCGTCCTGGGCCGAGCAGGGCCTCGGCATCGCGCTGCTCCCCGAGTTCGCCGTCCGCGACCGGCTGGCCACCGGAACCCTCGCCCGGCTGGCGTTCGACGCCCCGGACCTGGGCCTCCGCCTCGTCTGGCGCGCCGACCGGGAAGCCCTTCCCGGCATGCGGGAGGTGCTCTACGCGGCCGGCGCCTGACCCTGTCCGCGCCGCCGACACGGAGCGTTTGTCCCTACCCACCCCGGGTAGCCGCCAGAGGACACCACTGCTCGGCGGGGGAGAACGCTATGGCAGGGCAAAACGGGAGCGAGACCGCGAAGGCCGAGCGGGTGCGGCAGCTCTTCTGGGGGGTCAACGACCGGCTCGGGTCCGCCGAGTTCCTGGACAAGAACATCCGCAAGGCGTTCCCCAAGCACTGGTCGTTCCTGCTCGGCGAGATCGCGCTCTACTCGTTCGTCGTCCTCCTGCTCACCGGCGTCTATCTGACGCTGTTCTTCCACCCGAGCGGCACGGAGATCGTCTACGACGGCTCGTACGGCCCGCTCAAGGGCGTCAGGGTCAGCGAGGCGTACGCCTCCACCCTGCACGTGTCGTTCGACGTGCGGGGCGGGCTGCTGATGCGGCAGATCCACCACTGGGGGGCGAACGTCTTCGTCGCGGCGATCTGCGTCCACCTCCTGCGGGTCTTCTTCACCGGTGCCTTCCGCAAGCCGCGGGAGATCAACTGGGTGATCGGCACGACGCTGTTCACGCTGGCCGTCGCCGAGGGGTTCGCCGGGTACTCGCTGCCGGACGACCTGCTGTCGGGCACCGGCCTGCGGATCTTCCAGGGCATCCTGCTGTCGGTCCCGCTCGCCGGGACGTACGCGGCCCTGTGGGCCTTCGGCGGGCAGTTCCCCTCCGCCGAGGAGTTCATCCCGCGGCTGTTCACCGTGCACATCCTGCTCATCCCCGGGATCCTGCTGGCCCTCATCACCGCGCACCTGATGATCCTCTGGCACCAGACCCACACGATCTTCCCGGGCCGGGGGCGGCGGGAGCGGGCGGTGACCGGGGAGCCGACCTTCCCGCACTTCGCGACGCAGAGCACGGCCTACTTCCTCTTCACCTTCGGCGTCCTGGCCGGGCTGGCGGCCTTCTTCCAGATCAACCCGGTCTGGCTGTACGGCCCCTACGACCCGGACCAGGTGTCGTTCGGCTCCCAGCCCGACTGGTACGTCGGGTTCCTCGAAGGCTCGCTGCGCATCATGCCGCCCCTGTCCACGACCGTCGCCGGGCACACGATCTCCTGGAACGTGCTGGTCCCCGCCGTCCTCCTGCCCGGCGCGTTCTTCACGCTCATCGGCCTGTACCCGTTCGTGGAGCGCTGGGCCACGGGGGACGAGCGCCTGCACCACCTGCTGGACCGGCCGCGCAACGCCGCGACCAGGACCGCGATCGGGGCCGCCGTCATCGCCTGGTACGGCAACCTGCTGGCGGCCGGCGGCAACGACTACCTCTCCTCGACCTTCAAGATCCCGCTGTTCTGGACGACCTGGTTCTTCCGCGCCGGCTTCTTCGTCCTCCCGATCGCGGCCTTCGCCGTCACCCGCCGGGTCTGCCTGAGCCTGCAGCGCCGCGACCTGCGGACGCGCGAGGAGGGCGTGGAGAGCGGCCTGGTCTCGCTGACGCCGGACGGGGGGTTCCGGGAGCGGCACGAGCAGCCGTCGGAGGAGGCGGAGGCGCTGATGCGGGCCCGGCGGCCCGGCGACCTGGTCGCGCCCTACCCGCACCACGTGATCCCGCTGCCGACACCGGACCGGGCCCGCACGCAGGTCCGGACCCGCGTCAACCGCTTCTATCTCAACTACCAGGCGGAGTCGCACGGCGGCGGCCAGGGCGACCTGCGGAAGAGCGGCCCGGAGGACGGCCAGGGCGAGTGACCGGCGCCCGTCAGCCGGACCATCCCGGCGGCGGCAGCGCCGGCTCGGCCTCCTGCGGCGGCTCCTTCGGCGGGTAGTGCAGGTCGAACGCGGGGCGCGAGGAGCGGATGCGCGGCATCGAGGTGAAGTTGTGGCGGGGAGGCGGGCACGAGGTCGCCCATTCCAGCGAGGCGCCGGCGCCCCACGGGTCGTCCGTCCCGACGCGTTCGGCGTGCCGCCAGGACCACAGCACGTTCCACAGGAACGCGAACGTCGAGGCGCCCAGGACGAACGAGCCGATCGACGACACGAAGTTCAGGGTCGCGAACTGGTCGGCGTAGTCGGCGTAGCGCCGCGGCATGCCTTCGGCGCCCAGCCAGTGCTGGACGAGGAAGGTGGTGTGGAAGCCGAAGAACAGCGACCAGAAGTGGACCTTCCCCCAGGTCTCGTTCAGCTTCCGGCCCGTCATCTTCGGCCACCAGAAGTAGAACCCGCCGAACATCGCGAACACCACGGTGCCGAACAGCACGTAGTGCAGATGGGCGACGACGAAGAAGGAGTCGGTGAGGTGGAAGTCCATGGGGGGCGAGGCGAGGATGACCCCCGTCAGGCCGCCGAACAGGAACGTCACCAGGAACCCGAGCGCGAACAGCATGGGCGTCTCGAAGGTCAGATGCCCCTTCCAGAGCGTCCCGACCCAGTTGAAGAACTTCAGGCCGGTCGGCACGGCGATCATGAATGAGGTGATGGAGAAGAACGGCAGCAGCACGCCGCCGGTGGCGAACATGTGGTGCGCCCAGACCGTCATCGACAGCCCGGTGATCGCGATGGTGGCGCCGACCATGCCGAGGTAGCCGAACAGCGGCTTGCGGCTGAACACCGGGAGGATCTCGGTGATGATCCCGAAGAACGGCAGCGCCGCGATGTAGACCTCGGGATGGCCGAAGAACCAGAACAGGTGCTGCCAGAGCAGCGCGCCGCCGTTGGAGGGGTCGTAGATGTGGGCGCCCAGCCTGCGGTCGGCCTCCAGCGCGAACAGCGCCGCGGTCAGCACGGGGAAGGCGATGAGGACCATCAGGCTGGTCAGCAGCACGTTCCAGGTGAAGATCGGGAGCCGGAACATCACCATGCCCGGGGCGCGCATCGCGATGATCGTGGAGATCATGTTCACGGAGGTCAGGATCGTTCCCAGGCCCGACAGGATCAGTCCCATGGCCCACATGTCGCCGCCCTGGTTCGGCGTGTACGTCTGGGTGGACAGGGGCGTGTAGGCGAACCAGCCGAAGCCGGGGGCCCCGCCCGGCATGATGAACGAGGCCAGCACCATGAGCGCGCCGAACAGGAACAGGTAGTAGGTGAGCGCGTTCATCCGCGGGAAGGCCACGTCCGGCGCGCCGATCTGCAGCGGGACGAGCACGTTGGCGAACCCGGCGAAGAGCGGGGTGGCGAACAGCAGCATCATGATCGTGCCGTGGATGGTGAACAGCTCGTTGTAGGTCTGGTTGCTCACCACCTGCTTGCCGGGCTCCAGCAGTTCGGCACGCATCAGCATGGCCATGAGCCCGGCGGCCAGGAACATCCCGAACGACGTTCCCAGATAGAGGTAGCCGACCATCTTGTGGTCGGTCGTCGCCAGCACGTGGCCGATTCTCGTTCCCTTGCGGTGCCGCGCGAGCGCGTCGGCGACGCTCGTGTCCTGCCGCCCCTGCACGGTCGTCATCCCGGCCCTCCCCTCCCCCCGTCCGGCCCCATCCGGCCACTTGCCGCGCACGCCGGTTTCAAACGCGGCGGGAGGGGGCCGGAGCGGCCCTGAAATCCGGCATTTCTCCTTAAAAGCCCACAAGCCGATGGCCTGGGGAATCGGGCGAGGGATGAAGGCGCGAAGTTCGGGAAAGCGCCGAAGAATGGCACGTTCGAAGGAGCCCCCCGTGCGAGACGAGAAGCTCACCCCCCGGGCCCGGGAGCCCGCCGGACCACCGCGCCCGCGGGACGCCGGCGGGCAGGCCGGTGTCGCGGCCGCGCGCGACGAGGCCGCACGCGCGCTCGACCGGCTGGACGCCGCGCGCAGGAGGATGGCGCGGGCGCAACGCGAGACCGGTGCCGCCGCCGGCGCGCCGCCGGCGGACGAGCGGCGGCTCGCGGAAGCCGCGCACGCCCTGGCGGAGGCCGCACGCGAACTCGCCCGGCTCGTCCGCGACCACGGACCGCGTCCCAGCACCGGCACCGGCACCGGCACCGGCACCGGCACCCGGGAACGCACCCGGCGGCCGGGCAGCGGCGAGCCGCTCGTGACCCTCGACCTGGCCCACCGCTTCGGGCCCGGCTGGCGGCTGTACCAGTTCACGACCGCGGACCGTGACGCCCACCGCTGGCATCTGCGCCACGACGGGCACGCCGCCGGGACCGTGACGCACGTCCTGAACCTGCGCGGCCGCAGGACGGGCTGGGAGGCCTACGACGCCCGCGGATTCCGGCTGCGCCCCGAACCGGGGCCGGACGCGTACCCGCCCGCCATGCCCTCCCTCTGGGCGACCAGGACGGCGGCCGTGCGCGCCGTCGCGCGGGCCCACCGCTGCCCCTGACGGCCGGGCGCGGACGTTTCGCCCCGGCCGCCCGGGTAGGGCCGCCTGGGACGGAGCCCGTCCCACCGGAGGAGCACGATGAAGGCTGTCACCTGGCACGGCAAGCGCGACGTCCGCGTCGACGAGGTCCCCGATCCGAAGATCAAGGAGGCGAACGACGCGGTCATCCGGGTCACCTCGACCGGCATCTGCGGATCGGACCTGCACCTGTACGAGGTGCTCGGGCCGTTCATGAGCGAGGGCGACATCCTCGGCCACGAGCCGATGGGCGTCGTCGAGGAGACCGGGCCGGACGTCACCCACGTCCGACCCGGCGACCGCGTGGTCATCCCGTTCAACATCGCGTGCGGGCACTGCCACATGTGCGGCCTCGAGCTGTACGCCCAGTGCGAGACGACGCAGGTCCGCGAGCAGAACACCGGCGCGGCCCTGTTCGGCTACACGCGGCTGTACGGGCAGGTGCCCGGCGGGCAGGCCGAGTACCTGCGGGTACCACAGGCCCAGTTCGGGCCGATCAAGGTGCCCGAGGGGCCGCCGGACGAGCGGTTCGTCTACCTGTCGGACGTGCTCCCCACGTCCTGGCAGGCGGTGGCCTTCGCCGACATCCCCGAGGGCGGTTCGGTCACCGTGCTCGGGCTCGGCCCGATCGGGCAGATGTCGGCCCGCGTGGCCCGCCGTCTCGGCCACCGGGTGATCGCGGTCGACCTCGTCCCGGAGCGGCTGGAGATGGCGCGCCGGCACGGGATCGAGGTGATCGACGCCTCCGACGCCGACGACGTGCCGGACGCGGTCCGGCAGCTCACCGGCGGGCGCGGCACCGACTCGGTGATCGACGCCGTCGGCATGGAGGCGCACGGCTCCCCCGGCGCCAAGATCGCTCAGGCCCTCACCGGGCTCATGCCGGGCAACTCCGCCGCGCCGCTGATGGCGCGGGTCGGGGTGGACCGGCTCGCGGCGCTCACCACGGCCATCGAGGTCGTGCGGCGGGGCGGGACGATCTCCCTCAGCGGCGTGTACGGCGGCATGACGGACCCGCTGCCGATGATGCAGATGTTCGACAAGGGCGTCACCCTGCGCATGGGCCAGGCCCACGTCAAGCGCTGGATCGACGACCTGATGCCGCTCATCGCCGACGACGCCGACCCGCTCGGCGTGATGGACCTCGCCACGCACCGCTGGCCGCTGGAGAGGGCGCCCGAGGCCTACGAGATGTTCCAGAAGAAGCGGGACGGCGCCGTCAAGATCCTGCTGCGGCCGGGCACGTGACGGCGCCCGCCGGGTGATCGCGGACCAGGGCCGCCCGCCCTAGGCTTTCCGGCACGTCCTCGGGCGTGCCGATGACCGAGGCTCTGGAGGTGGACCCGATGCACCCGTTCCGCGCCGCCATCGAGAAGGGCGACCTGGACGCCCTTCCGGCGCTGCTGGCCGAGGACGTGACGTTCCTCAGCCCGGTGGCGTTCGCGCCGTACGAGGGACGTGCCACGGCCACCGCGATCCTGCGCGCGGTGACCCGGGTCTTCGCCGACTTCCGCTACGTCCGCGAGATCGGCGGCGGCCGGGACCACGCGCTGGTCTTCAAGGCGCGGATCGGCGACCGCGAGGTGCACGGCTGCGACTTCCTGCACCACGACGACGCCGGGCTCATCGACGAGTTCTGCGTCATGGTCCGGCCGCTGTCGGGCGCGCAGGCGCTCGCGGACGCGATGGCGGTGCAGTACGAGAACGTCAGACGCGAGATGGGCCTCGCCTGACCCCGGGCCTCCCTTCAGACGCTCACCGGTGAGGGGAGGGAGCCGTCCTCGGCGCGGCGGCCCTCGTGCTCGAGGCGCGCCAGCCGGGCCGAGGTGAGGGCGGCGCGGAACAGCTGGAGGCCGCGCGCGGAGCTCGGGTCGACGCCGGACAGGGCCCGGATGCGGTCCAGCCGGTAGTGCAGCGTGCGGCGGTGGATCCACAGCTCCCGCGCGGCGCGCTCGCGGTCGAGGTTGCAGGCGAGCAGCACCTCCAGCGTCCGCCGCAGGTCGGTGCCGGCGTCGAGCGGGGACAGCACGGCGGCGAGCCGCCCGCGGATCGCGGGCTGCCCGAGGATCGCCAGCTCGACGAGCAGCTCGTCGGCCCCGTAGGGGCGGTCCTCGGCGTCCGGGATGGCCTTGGCGATCGTCAGGACGCGGGAGGCCTCCTCCAGCGCCGCCGGGATGCCGGCGACGCCGCGCCGGCAGGACCGGGCGGCGTGCACGGGCCCGCGCGAACGGGCGGCGAGGCCCGCGGTGAACTCGGCGGCCAGGTCCTCCGCGCGCAGCGGTTCGGCGGCCGGGAACAGCACGGTCAGCCCCTCCGGGCCGCCGGAGTACAGCACGCCCTCCCAGGACTCCAGGCGCTCGCTCTCCCGCTCCCAGTCCTGTTCCGCGAGCGCGGGGGCCTCGCACCGCAGGACGAGGTAGGCGGGCGCGAGGCGGACGCCGGCCGCGTCGGCGATCACTCCGGCGGGAGCGCCGTCGATCAGGGTCTCGGCGAGGAGCCGGCGCAGCGGCCGCGATATCGTCCCCTCGCGGGGCGCCTCCGCGTACCCCTGGATGCAGGCCTCCCGCGCGCCGGCCGCGAGCCGGGCCGCGTGCGCGGTCAGCTCGGCCATCTCGGTGAAGCAGCCGGGCGGCGCGACCGTCCAGCACGACCGCGCCGCGGCGGCGAGGGCCAGGTCCCACGCCTCCGACAGCACCGGCAGCGGGATCGCCTGCCGGGCCGCGAGGACGCCGAGGTCGCGGAAGCGGTCGCGGTCGTCCTCGGGGAGGGGCGACCGGCGCAGGACGAGGCCGAGCAGCCGGGCGCAGGTCTCCCGGCGCCCGCCGAACATCGGGCCCGCCGCCCGGCGGATCGGCTGGTAGGCGGGGTGGCCGTGCAGGGCCTCCCGGATCGCCGTGGCGACCCGCGGGCAGTGCGCGGCGAGGACTTCCGGGAGGCCGCCGGAAACGGTCATCGACGATCCTCCCCTAGGCCGCGGCCAGCGGCAGCCCGGGCAGGTGGCCGACGGTGCCCTCCACTGCCCGGTGCAGCTCCCGGACGCAGCCCGGATCGCCGCCGAGCATGTCGAGCAGGCCGTGGGCGCGCCCGGCCAGCGGCGCGACGGAGGCGGCGTGGGACTCGGCGACCTCCTCGTCGAGCATCCAGGCGGCCATCTCGGCGCGCGCGGACGCCGAGTGGCGGGCGGAGGCGTGCAGCGCGAGGGCCTCGCGGCGCCGCGCGGGCGGCAGCCCGGCCAGCAGGTGGACGAGCAGGTGCGTGGCGGTGCCGGCGGCGAGGCCCTCGTGCCGCCCGGAGACGAGGTCGCGCCGGTCGTCGGCGAGCCGGCACAGCACGCCGAACGCGCGGCCGTACGCCCGCCAGCCCGCGACCCGGTGGTCGTCCGCTCCGGCGAGGCGCGCCGCCGAGGCCGCGGCCATCGCGTAGGGCGCGCCGGTCCTGCCCTCGTAGCCGCGCAGCACCGACTCGCAGGTGGCGTTCGGCGCCCGCTCGGCGAGGACGCGGAGCCGCCCGTCGACGGCGTCCACCCAGGCGCGCGAGAGCTCGTCCGCGAGCGCGGCGCGCACGGCGGCGCCGACGGGCATGCCGGCGATGAGCCGGCCGGGCAGCTGGCCGCCGACGGCCAGCGCGGTGAGCACCCTCCCGCCGGCGGCGGCGCCCGCGGGGGCCGGCGCGCCGGCGGAGGTGAGGTCGTCGAGGTGGCGCGCCGACGCCCACCAGAGCAGGTGCAGCACGGCGACGGGCATGGCGGGGCCCGGCGCGCCGGTCTCCGCCCCGTGCACCAGCAGCGGCAGCGTGATCACTTCTCTCACGCCCGGACGCGGGCCCTCGGCCCGGACGAGCCCGAAGAACTCCACGAGGAACTCCGACATGGCGCCCCCGACCATCTCGCGGCCCCCGTCGACGCCCATCGCGAGGCCCTCGGCGAGCAGCTCGCACAGCCTCGCCATCTCCACCTCGACCTCGGCGATCGCCCGTTCCTGGGCGGCTCTGCCGAACGCTCCCTCGTCCACGTGCCAACTCCTCTGCTGCGGGGTGTCGCGAGCCGTGCCGGCGCCGCCGTCCGGCTCGATCCGGGCGCCGTCGGGAACGCCGGCTCACGAAATCGAGCGATGACGGACCCGGCCATGCGCGTTTCCTTTTCCCGGCCCGACGCTCGCCGACCCGCTCAGGAAACGGCGCCGGACGCTCTTCCAGGGAAGGGCGGAAAAGCCGACCGGACGGCCGTCATCTTGCTACAGAAAAGCGGATCCATGAACTGCACCCCTGGGCAGTCCGGGGCGCGCCGGGCTGCCCGGTCCGGCAACCGGCACGACGCGGACACGCTCCGCGACAGGCGCCGCCGGCCCGGAAACCGCATGTCAGCGTCCGCTTGCGAGAGGGCGGCCGGCCGCGGGCGGCGTCGATCGCGCACGTCACCCGCCTTCCGGGAGACCGAGCGCCGCGCGTTTCCACCTGATCAACGCCGCGCATTATCCGGCGGATCGCACAAGGTATATTTTCAAATTATTCTTCAATTGCCCGGATCGACCGTGCTCTGTGACGTTGCCCACAGATTATTGGCAGAATGCGGCCAGTGCGGCGGGGCCCGGCGCGGCGGCTCGCGTGAGCGTCCGCCGCGCCGGGCCCCGTCCCCCGATCCGTCCCGCCCGCGGGCGGGAGGCCGTCCCCGGCCGCGGGTCAGGCCGGCACGTGCGCCTTCTTGCGCGTCCAGTGCCGGTGCGCCGCGACCGCCTCGACCAGCTTGGCGGGGAAGCCGCCGCCCGCCCCGCGCCCGGTGACGACGCCGGCGTCGCTGACGGCGTCCCCGTCGGAGAACCGCACGCCGTCGATGCCGGCCCGCTCCAGCAGGCCGATGCCCTCGTCGAGCGCGCCGATCGCCTTGCAGTGGACGAAGGCCTCGGCGACGAAGTGCACGGCGTCGCCGTCCCCCGCCAGCGTCCGCACGCTCTGCTCGCCGCCCGGCACGAGCACGGCGTCGTAGAGGACGGACGCGACCGTCGGCATGGCGCGGGTCACCTCGATCTGCCCGCCGTTCGCCGCCTGGACGAAGCCGTCCTTCGCGGCGAGGACCTCGACCACCGCCCCGGCCTCGGTGAGCGCGTCGCCGACCGCCGCGACGGCCGCCGAGTCGGCCCCGTCCGCCACCAGCACCGCGATCTTGCGGCCCTGGACGGAGTCCGCGCGCGCGTTCGCCTGGCTCAGCGCGGGCGAGGTGCGGCCGTGGTTCGCCGTCGCCGGCTCCCCGGGCGGCTCCACCCCGACGCCCTCGGCGACCTGGACGGCGAGGGCGTGGTCGACGTGGTTGAGGTGCTCGATGACGCCCTCCCGGATGTGCCGGTGGTCGCACTTGCCGAGCTCGAACCGGAACGCGCCGACGATGTGCTCCTTCTCCCACTCGGACATGCTGTTCCAGAACAGCGTCGCCTGGGAGTAGTGGTCGGCGAAGCTCTCGCTGCGCTTGCGGATCTTGTTGCCGTCCACCCGCTCCTGGTAGTGGGTGAAGGAGCCCTCGCCGCCCACCGCCGGGCAGCCCCCCGACAGCGAGTTCTTGTGGTAGCTCGCCCGCCCCTGGTGGATGTCCGTCTGGTGGTAGCCGTCGCGGTGGTGGTTGCGGACGGGCGCGACGGGACGGTTCACGGGGAGCTGCGGGAAGTTCGGCCCGCCGAGCCGGATCAGTTGCGTGTCCAGGTAGGAGAACAGCCGCGCCTGCAGCAGCGGGTCGTTGGTGAAGTCGATGCCGGGCACGACGTTGCCGAGGTGGAAGGCGACCTGCTCGGTCTCGGCGAAGAAGTTGTCGGGGTTGCGGTCGAGCACCAGCGTGCCGACCGGCCGCACCGGCACCCGCTCCTCCGGAATGATCTTGGTCGGGTCGAGCAGGTCGAAGTCGAACGCGTGCTCGTCCTCCTCCGGGACGAGCTGGACCCCGAACTCGTACTCGGGGAAGGCGCCGGCCTCGATCCGCTCCCAGAGGTCGGCCCGGTTGAAGTCGGGGTTCTTCCCCGCGATCTTCTGGGTCTCGTCCCAGGCGAGCGAGTGGATCCCGAGCCTGGGCTTCCAGTGGAACTTCACGAACGTCGCGCGCCCCTCGGCGTTCACGAGCCGGAAAGTGTGGACGCCGAAGCCCTCCATCATCGCGTAACTGCGCGGCAGCGCCCGGTCCGACATGAGCCACATCATCATGTGCATGGTCTCGGGCTGGAGTTGCACGAAGTCCCAGAGGGTGTCGTGCGCGGAGGACGCCTGCGGGATCTCGCTCGCCGGCTCGGGCTTCACCGCGTGCACGAAGTCGGGGAACTTGATGCCGTCCTGGATGAAGAAGACCGGCATGTTGTTGCCGACGAGGTCGAAATTGCCCTGCCGCGTGTAGAACTTCGTGGCGAACCCGCGGACGTCCCGGACCGTGTCGGCGGAGCCGCGGGACCCGGCGACGGTGGAGAACCGCACGAACACCGGCGTCGTCAGCGAGGTGTCCGTCAGGAATTCGGCCGTCGTGTACTCGGCGAGGGACTCGTGCAGCGTGAAATGGCCGTAGGCTCCCGAACCGCGCGCGTGCACGACCCGCTCGGGAATCCGCTCGTGGTCGAAATGGGTGATCTTCTCGCGCAGATGGAAATCCTCCAGCAGCGAGGGTCCGCGCTCCCCCGCGGAGAGCGAGTTGTCGGTGTCGTCGACCCGGATGCCCTGGTCGGTGGTGAGCCTCGCCCCTTCCGGGCTCACCCGCCGAGGGTCCAGTTGCTCCTGCTTCCGGTCGTTGCGGCCGGTGGGGTCGCCCATGCTCTGGCTCCTCGGGTGATGAGTCGGTGGCGGTGGCTGCGCCCGTGATGGGGCGGCTACCCCGGTAACTCCGCGGCATGCGTTGTTTGACCGGAACTTGGGCCTCCCTCCGTCCCACCCGGTCCAGGCGCTCGTGCTCGCTCTGACCCGGGGAGGACGGGAACGGCGACCGTGCGAACCGGCGCCGCGGCGGCCGGCGCGCACCCTTCTTCCGTGCTCCCCGCGCGTCCCGCCACCATGTCCGCCCCCGGAATCCGCTACGGTCAAGGTCGCCGCGTCGGCAAGGGGAAGGAAGACACAGAACACATGGCCGAGAAGGTCATTCGGGTGGACGACATCGACGGCTCCGAAGGAGCCGATGTCGCAAAGCGGGACTTCGAAGTCCTCGACCGGACGTTCACGATCGACTTGAACGATGACAACTACAAGCGGCTGAACGAGATGCTGGACGCCCTCGCGCCCTTCATCGAGAACGCCGCCGAGGTGAAGCCGGCAGGGAAGGGCCGCAAGTCGCGCACCGCGAAGATCAAGGGCTACACGAACGGCGATGTCCGCGCGTGGGCATTGCGTGAGGACATCGAAGTCTCCGAACGTGGCAAGATATCGGATGAGGTCTATGCTGCATTCATCGAGGCACATCCGGACGCCAAGCCGGACGCATAGCTAGAGGGAGTCCCCGCATGGCACAGAAGGTCGAAGTCCTTCTCGTGGACGACATCGACGGCGGAGAGGCTGACGAGACCGTCAGCTTTTCCCTCGACGGCACGTCTTATGAGATCGACCTGAGCAAGAAGAACGCCGCCAAGCTCCGCAGCGGCCTGGAGCCGTTCGTGGCCGGCGCCCGCAAGGCGCGCAAGGCCGCGGGCCGGGGCGGCCGCGGGACGCGCACCGCGGGCAGCCGCGAGCGCTCCGCCGAGATTCGCGAGTGGGCGAAGAACCGCGGCATCAAGGTCAATGAGCGGGGCCGTATCCCCGCCAATGTGATCGAGCAGTACGAAGCCGCACACTAGCGGCCGCCGCGCGGCCGGGGGTGTTCCGGCGCGCGGCGAGGGGCCGGGGCGGATTTATCCACGCCCCGGCCCTCTTGCGTGTGCATCGGGCAAATCCTCCCCCCATTGCGGGAGAGAATGCCAGTAATGGTGCGAGACAACACAATAAGCTGGCGCCGGGGCGACGGCGGAGGGGGCGGCCCGTTGACACGCGTGACGCGGCGGGACAAGGTCCGGTACTGGTTCGACCGGACGATGGCGAAGGGGACGCCCGCCCTCATCGGCTGGCTCGGGCTCGCGTCCGGGGCGCTGGTGCTGGTGGTGGCGACCGCGGCCGTCATGCTCGCGCCCGGCGACAGCGAGTCCAACGGCCACTGGCCCGGCATGGTCTGGCGCAGCCTGCTGCGCACGCTCGACCCCGGGACGATGGGGGACGACACCGGCACCGCGCCGTACCTCGGCCTGATGCTGGTCTCGACCATCGGCGGGATCTTC
Organism: Actinomadura sp. NPDC048021; assembly: GCF_040653135.1. NCBI lineage: Bacteria > Bacillati > Actinomycetota > Actinomycetes > Streptosporangiales > Thermomonosporaceae > Actinomadura > Actinomadura sp. NPDC048021. The sequence continues at coordinate 144,875 of NZ_JBEZJQ010000021.1, read as the reverse complement.
ATCGTCAGCTCGCTCATCGGCGTGCTCACCACCGGCCTGGAAGCGAAGATCACCGAGTTGCGCAAGGGCCGGTCGCGGATCGTCGAGCACGACCACACGGTGCTGCTCGGCTGGTCCGAGCAGGTCTTCACCGTGGTGGCGGAGCTGGTGGAGGCCAACCAGAGCCGGCGCAGGTCGTGCGTCGCGATCCTCGCCGACCGGGACAAGGTCGAGATGGAGGACGCCATCCGCGCGCGCGTCGGCGACCTCGGCCGCACCAGGATCGTGTGCCGCACCGGCGACCCGCTGAAGGTCGCGGACGTGGAGCTGGTCAGCCCGGGCACCGCGCGGTCCATCATGGTGGTCACGCCGGAGGTCGACGAGGCCGACGCCCGCATCATCAAGGTGCTGCTGTCGCTCGGCGCCCGCACCTGGGGGCGGCACCGCCCGCACGTGGTCGCCGCCGTGCACGACTCGGCCAACCTGCCCGCCGCCCGGCTCGCGGGCGGCCCCGCCGCGCACGTCATCGACGCCGACGACGTGGCGATCCGGCTGATCGTCCAGTCGCACCGCCAGTCGGGGCTGTCGCAGGTCTGCACCGAGCTGCTGGACTTCATCGGCCACGAGTTCTACATGCGCACCGAACCGGCCCTCGCGGGCAGGACGTTCGGGGAGTCGCTGTCGGCCTACGACCTCGGCGTCCCGTCCGGACTGCGGCGGGCGGACGGGGCCGTCCTGCTGAACCCGCCGATGGACACCGTGATCCGCGCCGACGACGAGATCATCCTCCTGGCGGAGGACGACCTGCTGATCCGGCTCGCCACCGGGCCCGCGCCGCCCGTCCGGGAGGCGGCGATCACGACGGCGACCGCGCGGCCCCCGGTGCCCGAGCGCACGCTGATGCTCGGCTGGAACCACCGCGCACCGAAGATCATCGAGCTGCTGGACGAGTTCCTCGCCCCGGACTCGGCGCTGGTCGTCGCCGCGCCGCGCGAGGACCCCACCGGGGCGCTGCCCCCGGCGGCCCACCTCAAGATCGACTTCGTCCGGGCGGAGCCGACCGAGCGGCCGGCGCTGGAGTCCCTCGACCTCGGCTCGTTCCAGCGCGTCATCGTGCTGTCGGACGCCGGGCGCGACCGGGAGCACGCCGACGCCCGCACCCTCGTCACGCTGCTGCACCTGCGCGACATCGAGGACGGGCTCGGCGACCCCTTCGCCATCGTCAGCGAGATCAACGACGACGCCAACCGGGAGATCGCGCAGGTCACCAAGGCCGACGACTTCGTCGTCAGCGAGAAGCTGATCAGCCTGATGCTGACCCAGCTGAGCGAGAACCGGCACCTGTACGAGGTGTTCGCCGACCTGCTCGACCCGGCCGGCTCGGAGATCTACCTCAAGCCCGCCTGCGACTACCTGGCGCCGGGCGCCGAGGCCGACTTCGCGACGCTCATCGAGTCGGCCCGGCGGCGCGGCGAGGTCGCGCTCGGCTACCGCCTGACGGAGCGGTTCCACGAGCCGCCCGGCTACGGGGTGGTGCTGAACCCGGACAAGTGGGCGCCGCTCACGCTCTCGGCCGACGACCGCGTCATCGTGCTCGCCGAGAACTGAGCGGGACCCGGGGTCAGCGGAGCGGCGGGCCCAGTTCGTGCCCGGCCCGCACGGCGCCCGCGACGCGCTCGCGCAGCGCCAGCTCGGCCTGGCGGGCGTCCTCGGCCATCCCGCGGATCTCCTCGCCCGCCAGGGCGTCCCCGACGGTGCTCGCCAGCAGGTCCCGGTAGCGGGCGTTCTGCTCGGGCAGCCCCTGCAGGACGCCCGCCTCGTGGTAGGCGTCGTCGGCCTCCCCCGCCCGGCGCGCGTAGGCCTCCAGCGCCTCGATCCGCCCGGTGACCGAGCGGATCGACAGCTCCAGCGCGCGGTCCTGCGGTTCCAGCAGGGCCCGGACGCGCGCCGAGAGGCGTTCCGGCCGCTGGGCGCGGCGCTCCCGGCGCAGCCGCGTGTGCTCGGCGAGGGCGCCCGCGATCGCCCACTCCTGGCGCGGCAGGACGACCGCGTTGTTGATGTCGTCAAGCAGCCCGGCGCCGTGCGCCCGCGACCCGAGCACGGCGTCCACGGCGCGCTGGGCGCGGACGAGGAGCCCCGAGGCGGGCTCGTCGAAGTCGGCCGGCAGGAGGTAGCGGCCGTGGTGCTCCCGCGCGGCGCGGGCGGCGGCGGGCTCCCGGACGTACCGCAGCGCCCCGGCGACCCAGGCGGCGAAGCTCGCGGCCGCGAGGACGACTGCGGCCTCCACCTGGCCGAGCAGCAGCAGGAGGACCTGCACGGCCGGGACGACCATCATCGCGACCACGGGCAGCCTCCCCCAGCGCACCGCGCCGCCCACGAGCTCGTCGTCGTCCAGCGAGGCGACGAAGCAGACGCGCAGCCATCCGCCCGGCAGCACGCCGTAGAACAGCGCGAACGCCGGGATCCACACCAGCCGCGCCGCGACCGTGCCGGTGCGCAGCCGCGGGGGCGCCGGAGTGGGCAGGCAGGCCGGGACGAGCCGCTCGGGCGCGGCGGCCAGCAGGGCGCGCTCCTCGCCGCCGATGCCGGGATCGAACACCGGGCGGGGACGGTATCGCTCGGTCATCGCCACTCCCCTCCGCGTCGGGAACCCTGTGCCGGACGGTTCCGAGCCTTCCACGCGGGGCCCGGCCGTCTCCGGGTTGTCACGAGATCCGGACATTCCTGCGGTCCCTGGGCATCCCTCCTCCGGTACCGGCTAGTCCTGCAGCTCCGCCCAGACCTCCCGGTCGCGCTCGGCCGTCCAGATGCGGGGGCGTTCGATGCCGTCCAGCTCGTCCCAGAGGCGGGAGACGTCGAAGGGCAGGCAGTGCTCGAAGATCGGCCAGCCGCCGTAGGCGGGGGCGAGCGCCGTGTGGACGGCGGCGAACGCGTCCCTGAGCGCGCCGCCCTCCCGCCGGACCCGTTCGACCTCGCCGATCATCGTGGTGAGGAAGTCGCGGGTCTGCCGGACGGCCGCCTGCACGGCGTCGCGGCCGTGCGCGACCGCCCCGCGCCCGCCGACGAGGGTCTCGGCCCCGAAGGAGTGGACGTGGTCGAGCGTGCCGGACGCCCATTCGCGATGGAACGCGTCGCCGGTGTAGAGCGCGGCCTGGGTCTCCACGAGGTCGCCGGCGAACAGGATCCGGTGCCGGGGCAGCCACGCCACGATGTCGCCCTCGGTGTGGCCGCGCCCGCAGTAGGCCAGGTCGAGGTCGCCGCGGTCGCCGCCGAGGTCGATGGTGAGGGTGCCGGTGAACGTCACGGTCGGCCAGGTGAGCCCCGGGATGCCGTCCGGGTCCTTGAACAGCCGGGGCATCCGGCCGTACTCCGACTCCCAGTCCTGCTTGCCGCGCTCGGCGATCAGCGCGCGCGTCAGGTCGTGCGCGACGACCACCGGGGCGCCGAACGCGCTCGCGCCCAGCGTGCGGACGGCGTGGTAGTGCGACAGGACCAGGTAGCGGATGGGCTTGTCGGTGTGCTCGCGCAGCACGGCGAGCCAGTCGCGCGCCGCGGCGGGCGTGGCGAGGGCCTCGAAGCAGACGAGGAAGTCCTCGCCCTCCACGGCCCCCACGTTCGGGTCGCCCTCGGCCGTGAGCGCGTACACCCCGTCGGCGAGGACCTCCAGCGTCTGCGTCCTGTCGCTCAGGTCCGCGGACGACGCGAACGGTTTCGGCATGGGCGCCCCCTCGCGGTCGTGGCCCCGGCCTCTTCGCCTGCACTGCGGTTCGCCTGCACAGTGATTCATTCCACGCAGAGCGGTCGATAACCGTCCCGCCCTCCGGGGAGGGACGGCCCGGGCGGGGGTAGGAGGGGTCTCGAAGGTGCCGCGCGTGAGGAGGAGGCCCGGGTGAACGCCGCGCTCGGACTGCTGGCCGTCCTCGTGCTGACCGCCGCGACCGGCTACTTCGTGGCGCAGGAGTTCGCGTTCGTCACCGCGGACCGCCCGGCGCTCGACCAGCGGGCGGCGGAGGGCGACCGGGCCGCGGGGCGCGCGGTGCGGGTGATGGGCCGGCTCTCGTTCATGCTGTCGGGCGCGCAGCTCGGCATCACGGTCACCGCGCTGGTCGTGGGCTTCATCGCCAAGCCCGCCCTCGCCGACCTGATCGCGCCGGCGCTGCGCGCGGGCGGGGTCCCGGACGCGGCGTCCGGCGGGGTGGCGGTCGCGCTCGGGTTCGTCCTGGCCACGGTGATCCAGATGCTGCTGGGCGAGCTCTTCCCCAAGAACCTGGCGCTGGCGCGGGCGGAGTCGCTGGCCCGCGCGCTGGCCGGGTCCACCCTGTTCTACCTGGCCGCGGCCGGCCCGCTGATCAGGCTGTTCGACGTGTCCGCGAACCGGCTCGTCCGCGCGGTGGGCATCGAGCCGGTGGAGGAGCTGCGGCACGGCGCGACGCTGGAGGAGCTCGGGCACATGATCGGCGAGTCCGGGGAGCAGTTCCAGGCGGGCCACGCCGACCTGCTGGAGCGGGCCCTGGTGTTCTCCGAGCGGGACGCCGAGGAGGTCATGGTGCCCCGCGTCGACGTGGTGACCGTGCCCGCCGCGGCGCGGGCCGCCGACCTGGGCGACGTGATCGCGGCGAGCGGGCACACCCGCTACCCCGTCCTCGGCGAGGGCGTCGACGACGTGGTCGGGGTCGTCGGGCTGGAGGAGCTGGTCGCGCTCGGCCCGGACGAGGCCGCGCGCACCGAGGTCCGCGCGCTCGCCCGGCCGGCGCTGCTGCTGCCGTCGTCGCTGCCGCTGCCGGAGGTGGTGCTGCGGCTGCAGGGCGCCGGCGAGCCCCTCGCCTGCGTGGTGGACGAGTACGGCGGCTTCGCCGGCATCCTCACCTGGGAGGACGTCGCCGAGGAGCTGGTCGGGGAGATCGCCGACGAGAACGAGCCGGGCGAGGACCTCGCGATCCGCAGCGGCGAGTGGTGGACGACCGACGCGGGGCTGCGGATGGACGAGGTCGCCCACGAGACCGGGATCGCGCTGCCGGAGGGCGACTACGAGACCGTCGCGGGCCTGCTGATGAAGCGGCTCGGCCGGGTCGCGCGGCCGGGCGACGTCGTCCGGGTGCCGCTGGCCCCGACCCGGCTGGACGAGCCGGCCCGCACCGCCGTGGTGGAGGTCCTGACCGTCCACCGGCACGTGCCGGAGCTGATCCGCATCCGCACCGTGGAGGAGGACGGGTGAACCTCGGGCTGGGCGCCCTGGTCACGCTGGCGCTGCTGGCGGGCAACGGCTTCTTCGTCGCCACCGAGTTCGCGCTGGTGGCGGCGCGGCGGCCGCGGCTGGAGCGGGCCGCCGCCCGCGGCGGGCGGGGGGCGGGCGCGGCCGTCGCGGGGATCGACGAGCTGTCGGTGACCCTCGCGGGCGCGCAGCTCGGCATCACGATGTGCTCGCTCGGCCTCGGCCTGGTGTCCGAGCCGGTGTTCGCCGGGACCCTCACGCCGCTGTTCCACTCCGCCGGGCTGCCGGAGGGCGCGGCGCACGCCGTCGCGTTCGTGCTGGCTCTGGCGCTCGTGACGTTCCTGCACATGGTCGTCGGGGAGATGGCGCCGAAGTCGTGGGCGATCGCCGACCCCGAGCGCTCGGCGAGCGTGCTCGGCCTGCCCTTCCGCGCGTTCGCCACCATGGTGCGCCCGGTGCTGGCGGCGCTGAACGGCGCGACGAACCTGCTCCTGCGGCTGGTGGGCGTCCGCCCCGCCGACTCGCGGGAGGTGTCGCGCACCCCCGAGCAGCTGCGCAGCATCGCCCAGGAGTCGCGGAGGCTCGGGCTGATCGGCCAGAGCGAGCTGACGCTGCTCACCGCCGCCCTGGACGCGCCCCGCGCCCCGCTGGCCGACCTCGTGGTGCCGGTCTCGGACATCGTGTCGGTCCCCGCGTCCGCGACGCCGCAGGAGGTCATCGACGCGTCGGCCCGCACGGGCCACATCCGGCTCATGCTGCGGGGCGCCGGGCGACCGGGGCAGGCCCGCATGGTGCACGTCCGGGACGCCTTCGTGGCCCGCGCGCGGGGCCGCGCCACCCCCGCCGGGGACCTGGCGCACCCCGTTCCGGCGATGCCGGTCGGCACGCCCGTGGGCGAGGCGGTCGCGATCCTCAAGGCGGGGCACAGCCACCTCGGTCTCGCCGTCGGGCCGGACGGCCGCGTCGCCGGCCTGGTCAGCCTGGACGACCTGCTCACCACGCTGATGGCCGTGCGCTGACCGTCGAAGCGTCAACATTGGTTGACACGCCTCGGATGTCAACCTACATTGACAGCCATGAGCGACGGAGTGACGCTCGCCCAGGAGGCGAGCAGCCGGGACCCCGCGGTGGGACTGCGGGCCGTGCGCGCGCTGCGCGAGCTGGCCGAGCGGTTGGAGGCGCTGCAGGTCGCCAGCGCCCGCGACCAGGGCTGGTCCTGGCAGGAGATCGCGGTCTGCCTCGGCGTGAGCCGGCAGGCCGTCCACAAGAAGCACGGCACCGGCCGCCGCCTACTCAAGAAGGAGCAGTAGACGATGTTCGAGCGTTTCACCGCGGACGCGCGGCAGACGGTCATCGGGGCCCAGGCCGAGGCGCGGGCGCTGCGCGACGGCCGCATCGGCACCGAGCACGTCCTGCTCACCCTGGCGGGAGCCGAGAGCGCCACCGGACGCGTCCTGCGCGAGCACGGGCTCGGCCCGGACGACCTGCGGGCCCGGATCGTTCGGCTCAACCGCGCGGGCGGCGACGTCCTCGACCCCGACGCCCTGCGCAGCATCGGGATCGACCTGGACGCCGTCCGCGAGGCCACCGAGCAGAGCTTCGGCGAGGGCGCCCTCGACGCGCCGGCCGGGAGGAGCGGCCGGGTCCGCCGGGGTCACATCCCCCTCACGCCGCACGCCAAGAAGGCGCTGGAGCTGAGCCTGCGGCACGCCCTCCGGCTCGGCCAGAAGGAGATCCGCAGCGGCCACCTCCTTCTCGGCGTCCTGCACGACGGCGACTTCTCGTCGGTGCGGCTGGCCACCGAGGCGGGGGCGGACGTCGAGGAGCTGCGCGCCGAGATGAGCCGCCTGCTGGCGGCCAAGGCGGCCTGACCGCCCGGTCAGCCGAAGGCGCCGGTGAGGGCGCCGACGCAGGCGGCGCCGCGGGCGGGATCGTAGGGGAAGCGCCGTTTGCACTCGCCCGAGACCCACGACGGGGCGTGGCGGGCCCGCGGCGGTTTTCGCGCCGCGGGCCTGTGGTGCCGCCGCACGGGGCGGTGGTGCCGGCGCGGCGAGGCGGCGGCGTGCTCGCGGCGGTGGGCCCGCTTCTTCTTCCCGGCGTGGTGGCGGGACGGGTACGCGCGGGGCTCCGCAACGTCCCGTCCCGGTGGCGGGGTCGACGCGGGAACGGGCTTGGCCGACGGCGCCGGCGTGGTGACGCCGTCCGCCGGACGGGCCGGCGCGACCCGTGTCGACCCGTACGCGATGACGAGGAACAGCCCCGCGGCGAGGGCGAGCGCCGCGACGACCGCCGACAGGCGGCTCGGACGGCGGACGGGCGGCCGGGGCTCGCCGCGGGTGAACCCGGCGGGCGGAAGGCTGGAAGAAAGGCGCACCCCACGATGGTCACGCTGCGCACCCGTCCGGACACGGAGACGCGCCGCAACCGTTGCCAGCTCGATACCTTGGCTAGGGGCGCCGCCACGCGCGCAGGGCGATTTTCTCGGCCAACGCGGAGAAGGCCGACACCGACCACCACAACCCGCGCCGGAGGACTTCCCGGTCACGCCGGACTTCGCGGCCGGGGCCCTCTAGCCCCCGGCCGGGGTGACGGTGAAACGGCGAAGGTCGAGCGCCGGGTTCTTCGCTCGGACGGCCTTGACGCGCTCGGGCGAGACGTCCCCGGACACGACCCCGGTCCCCTCCCCCAGCGCGGCCACGACGACGCCCATCGGGTCGACGACCATGCTGTTGCCCGCGCCGGTCGGGGCGCACTGGTCGGCGGCCGCCACGTAGATCGTGTTCTCGATCGCCCGGGCCCGCACCAGCGTCCGCCAGTGGTCCTCCTTGAGCGGCCCCGGCACCCATTCGGCGGGCAGCGCCAGGACGTCGGCGCCCGCGTCCACGATCCGCCGCGTCACCTCGGGGAACCGCACGTCGTAGCAGGTCTGCATCCCGAACGTGACGCCGTCGACGGCGAAGGTCCGCGGCTCGCCGATCTCGCCGGGCCGCACCAGCGCCGACTCCTCGTACCCGAACGCGTCGTACAGGTGGATCTTGCGGTACTCGGCGACGACGCCCGCGCCGGGGGCGACGGCGACGAGCGTGTTGGAGATGCGGTCCGGGTCGTCCAGGCGCTCGTTCACTCCCGCGACGACGTGGATGCCGTGGCGCCGTGCCAGCTCGCCGAGCCCGGCCACGAACGGGCCGTCCAGGGGCTCGGCCGAGTCGACGAAACGCCGGTCCATCTTCGGCGCGGTGAACATGGAGAACTCGGGAAGCACCACGACCCGCGCGCCCTGCCCGGCCGCCTCGGCGGCCAGCCCGCCGATCGCCGCCAGGTTCTCGCCCTTGTCTGTCCCGGGCGCGAACTGCGCCACCGCGACCCGCACCATACGTCCTCCTACATCCTGTCGACGCCGGTCACCCGGACGACGGCCTCGCCCTCCTGGTCGGAGCCCGCGAGGTCGACCTCGGCGCTGACGCCCCAGTCGTGGTGCCCCTCCGGGTCGTCGAAGACCTGCCGGACGCGCCACAGCGCGTCCTCCGGGACCTCCTCGATCTGCAGCAGCTTCGGCCCCCGCGCGTCGGGCCCGGTGAGCAGCTCGTCGTGCTCCTCGAAGTAGCGGTCCATGGCCTGCGCCCACGCGTCGGCGCCGAAGTCGGGGTCCAGCGCGCCGAGGTCGCCGTAGCGCTCCAGCGCCGCCAGCTCCACCCGGCGGAACATCGCGTTGCGCACCAGCACCCGGAACGCCCGCGCGTTCGCGGTGACCCTGGTGACGCGCTCCTCGATCGGCTCGTCCAGATCCTCGGCGGCGGGGTTGGCGAGCTGCTCCCACTCGTCCAGCAGGCTGGAGTCGACCTGCCGGACCAGCTCGCCCAGCCACTCGATCAGGTCGATCAGGTCGTCGGTCTTGATCGACTCCGGGACGGTCTGCTGCAGCGCCTTGTAGGCCCCCGACAGGTACCGCAGGACGAGCCCCTCGCCCCGCGCCAGCTCGTAGTGGCCGATGTACTCGGTGAACGTCATCGCCCGCTCGTACATGTCGCGCACGACCGACTTCGGGCGCAGCGGGTGGTCGCCGACCCAGGGGTGCCCGGCCCGGTACACCTCGTAGGCGGCGCCGAGCACGTCCTCCAGCGGCTTCGGGTGGTCGACGTCCTGGAGCAGCTCCATCCGCTCCTCGTACTCGATGCCCTCGGCCTTCATCTCCTGGACGGCCTCGCCCCGCGCCTTGTTGACCTGCGCGGCCAGGATCTGCCGCGGGTCCTCCAGCGTCGCCTCGATCACCGACAGCACGTCCAGCGCGTACGACGGCGACGCCGGGTCGAGGATCTCGAAGGTCGCGAGCGCGAACGTCGACAGCGCCTGGTTGAGCGCGAAGTCCTCCTGGAGGTCGACGGTGATGCGCGCGTACCGGCCGGCGTCGTCCGGCTCCGGCAGCACCTCGACGACGCCGCCCGCGAGCAGCGAACGGTAGATCGCGATGGCGCGGGAGATGTGCCTGCGCCGCGCCGCGGGCTCCTCGTGGTTGTCGGTCAGCAGCCGCTTCATGGCCTGGAACGCGTTGCCCGGCCGCGCGATCACCGACAGCAGCATCGCGTGGCTGACCTGGAACCGGGACCGGAGCATCTCCGGCGCGGCCTCCTGCAGCTTCTTGAAGACGTCCTCGTCCCAGCCGACGAACCCCTCCGGCGGCTTCTTGCGCTGGACCTTCCGCCGCTTCTTCGGGTCGTCGCCGGCCTTGGCCAGCGCCTTCTCGTTCTCCACCACGTGCTCGGGCGCCTGCGCGACGACGAACCCGACCGTGTCGAACCCGGCCCGTCCCGCCCGTCCGGCGATCTGGTGGAACTCCCGCGCCCTGAGCCGCCGCACCCGGTGCCCGTCGTACTTGCTGAGCGCGGTGAACACGACGGTCCTGATGGGGACGTTCACCCCCACCCCCAGGGTGTCGGTCCCGCAGATGACCTTCAGCAGGCCCGCCTGCGCGAGGCGCTCCACCAGCCGCCGGTACTTGGGGAGCATCCCGGCGTGGTGGACCCCGATGCCGTGCCGGACGAACCGCGACAGGTTGCGCCCGAACTTCGTGGTGAACCGGAAGTTGCCGATCAGCTCGGCGATCCGCGCCTTCTCCTCCTTGGTGCACACGTTGATGCTCATCAGCGCCTGCGCCCGCTCGATCGCCGCCGCCTGCGTGAAGTGCACCAGGTAGATCGGCGCCTTCTGCTCGGCCAGCAGCTCCTCGATCGTCTCGTGCAGCGGCGTCACCCGGTAGTCGTAGATGAGGGGCACGGGCCGCTCCGCCGACGTCACCAGGGCCGTCGGCCGCCCCGTCCGCCGCGTCAGGTCCTTCTGGAAGAACGAGACGTCGCCGAGGGTGGCCGACATGAGCAGGAACTGGGTCTGCGGCAGTTCCAGCAGCGGTATCTGCCACGCCCAGCCCCGCTCGGGCTCGGCGTAGAAGTGGAACTCGTCCATCACGACCACGCCGATGTCGGCGTCCGCGCCGTCCCTGAGCGCGATGTTCGCCAGCACCTCGGCCGTGCAGCAGATGATCGGCGCGTCCGCGTTCACGCTGGCGTCGCCGGTCATCATCCCGACGTTGTCGCGCCCGAACATCTCGCACAGGTCGAAGAACTTCTCCGACACCAGCGCCTTGATGGGCGCGGTGTAGAACCCGACCTGGTCGCGGCCGAGCCCGGCGAACAGCGCCCCCGCCGCCACCAGGCTCTTGCCCGACCCGGTCGGCGTGGAGAGGATCACGTTCGCGCCGGACACCACCTCGATGAGCGCCTCCTCCTGGGCGGGGTACAGCGTGATCCCGCGCCCCGACACCCACCGTTCGAACGCCTCGAACAGCGAGTCGGCGTCGGTGTCGTTTCCGGAGGGAAGCTCATCGATAAGGCTCACCCCTCCATCCTGCCCCCGATCACCCACTGCCCGCGCCGGACGCTGCCCCCGTCCTAGACCAGCCCGTGGCCGTACTTCGCCATGAGGGGTTCGAGATCAGGCTCCCCGAAGGACTCCCGCATCGCCTCGAACACGGAGACCTTCTCCTCCCCGAACCGCCGGACGCGGCCGGCGTACGCGGCGGCGGACACGAAGGTCGGCGGATCGGTCTTGCTGTGGAACTTGTCGGCGTACATGACGAGCCGCTCCTCGCCGGTCACGGCGACGTAGTCGCCGGCGGGCACGGGAAGCCGCTGCCGCGCGATGTCCTCCCTGGTCAACCCCACCCCGGTGTGGCACGAGCAGAACCGGCAGATCTCCTCTGGGAACCCCTCGTCCCGGAGGATCTCGTGACCGAGCACCCCGTGCCGGACGTAGCCGCTGAGGTCGATCGCCCCGGACGGGCCGTACAGCCGGTAGACGCCGAGGTCGTGCAGCAGGCACCCGGCCCGCACGAGGTCCGCGTCGACCGCGAGCCCCGCCCCGTCCATGATCCGCTCGGCGATCTCGCTCACGATGACGCAGTGCGTCCACACGGCCTCGAACGCGGCTTCCCCCGGCGCGTACCGCTCGTGCAGCGCCCGGATCTCGTCGTCCCCCGGTATCTCCACCCCACGACCTTAAGGCCGCGGCGCCCGCGCGGTGATTAGGGACGGACCGTGCGGCAACAAAGGGCTGAACGAATCGAGGAACGCGAGAGGAGCCGAGCGGATGGACAAGAAGGAGCCGGAGGACCGGGGCCCGGGAGCCAGTTCCGGGCTGGAGGACCAGCCGCACGAGCGGGTCGTCCCGGGCAGCGAGAGCGCCGAAGAAGGGTACGAGGGAGACGCCGAGAGCGGGACCCGCGGCGGCGACCCGATCGCCGGGGTGGAACTGGACCCGGACGAGGAGCCGTGAGCTACGACCGCGTCGCCGTCGTCACGGGTGCCGACTCGGGCATCGGGAAGGCGACCGCGGTCGCGCTGGCCCGCGGGGGATTCGATGTCGGCATCACCTACCGGTCCGACCGGGAAGGGGCCGAGGGGACGGCGCGGGAGGTCGAGGGCGAGGGACGGCGGGCGGCCGTCCGGCGGCACGACCTGACCGACCCGGTGCGGGCGGCCGGGGCCGTCGACGAGCTGGCCGACGAGCTCGGCGGGCCCGGGGTGCTGGTCAACAACGCCGGGACGGGCAGTATGCGGCACCTGCTCGACATGGGCTTCGAGGAGTGGCGCGAGGTCGTCTCGGTCGACCTGGACGGGGCGTTCCTGTGCTCGCAGCGGGCCGCCCGGCGGATGGCGGGCCGCGGCGAGGGCGGCCGCATCGTCAACGTGACCAGCGTCCACGAGGAGTACCCACGGGTCGGGGCCGGGCCGTACTGCGCCGCCAAGGGCGGGCTAAAGATGCTCTCCCGGGTGCTGGCCCTGGAGCTGTCCGAGCACGGGATCACCGTCAACACGGTGGCGCCCGGAGAGATCGCGACGCCGATGACCGGGCAGCACGACCGGCCGCCCGAGCCGGAGAGCCGGGCGGGATACCCGCTGGCGCGGCCCGGGCACGCCGGGGAGGTCGCGGAGGCGATCGCCTTCCTGGCGAGCCCGGAGGCCTCCTACGTGACGGGCGCGTCGCTGTTCGTGGACGGCGGCCTCGGGCTCATGGGGCCGCAGGCCGCGGGGGCTCTGGAGTCCCCGGAGTGGCGGAAGGGCTGACCGTCAGGCGCTCACCTCGGTGCGGTCGCCGCCCCAGAGGGTGTGGAAGGAGCCGTCGCGGTCGGTGCGGCGGTAGGTGTGGGCGCCGAAGAAGTCGCGCTGCCCTTGGGTGAGCGCGGCCGGCAGGCGGTCGGCGCGCAGCGAGTCGTAGTAGGCCAGGGCGGTGGAGAAGCCGGGCGCGGGGACGCCGATGTGCGCGGCGGCGGCGACCACCTCGCGCCAGGCGCCCTGGGCGTCACCCACGGCCTCGGCGAAGTGGTCGTCGGTCAGCAGCGTCGGCGTCTGCGGGTCGGCCTCGTAGGCGGCGCGGATGCGGTCCAGGAACCGGGCCCGGATGATGCAGCCGCCGCGCCAGATGGTGGCCATCGCGCCGAGGTCGATGTTCCATCCGTACTCGGCGCTGCCCGCCTGGATCTCGTGGAACCCCTGCGCGTACGCCACGATCTTTGATGCGTACAGGGCCTTCTCCACGGCGTCGGCGAAGCCGGAGCCCGCCATGACCGTGCGGGACGGCCCGGGCAGGCCGCGGGCGGCCTCGCGCAGCGCGGCGTGGCCGGAGACGGACCGGGCGAACACGGCCTCGGCGATGCCGCCCACCGGGACGCCGAGGTCGAGGGCGGTCTGCACGGTCCAGCGGCCGGTGCCCTTCTGCTCGGCCTGGTCCAGGACGACGTCCACGAACGGCTTGCCGGTCGACGCGTCGGTGTGCGCGAGCACCTCGGCGGTGATCTCGATCAGGTAGGACTCCAGGCGCCCGGTGTTCCAGGTGCGGAACACCTCGGCGATCTCGGCGGGCGCGAGCCCGGCGGCGTGCCGCAGCAGGTCGTAGGCCTCGGCGATCAGCTGCATGTCGGCGTACTCGATGCCGTTGTGCACCATCTTCACGAAGTGCCCGGCGCCGTCCGGGCCGACGTGCGTGCAGCACGGCGTCCCGTCGACCTTGGCGGAGATGTCCTCCAGCAGCGGGCCGAGCGCCTCGTAGGACTCGGCGGAGCCGCCCGGCATGATGCTCGGGCCGTGCAGCGCGCCCTCCTCGCCGCCGGAGACGCCGGTGCCGACGAAGTGGATCCCGCGCTCGCGCAGCGCGGCCTCGCGGCGGCGGGTGTCGGCGAAGTTCGCGTTGCCGCCGTCGACGATCATGTCGCCGGGCTCCAGCAGCGGGGCGAACTCGTCGATGACCGCGTCGGTCGGGCCGCCCGCCTTCACCATGACGACCAGCCGCCGGGGCCGCTCCAGCGACTCCACGAACCGCTCCGGCGTCTCCGCGGGCAGGAACGTCCCCTCGTCGCCGAACTCCTCCACCAGCGCCTTGGTCTTGGCCGACGTGCGGTTGTGCACGGCCACGGGATGCCCGTGCCGGGCGAGGTTGCGGGCCAGGTTCCGCCCCATCACCGCCAGCCCGGTGACACCGATTCGCGCCTTCTGCATTGGCTCACTCCTCCTCGTGTGCGACCCTGACCAAGGGGTTGTACGCGGCTCATGATCCCCCCGTTCGAGCGCCCGGGACCGCATGCCCGCGCCCGGCGCGGGAAAGGGCCGCGCGTTGAGGACCACTATCGATAGTGCCATCTACCTGGGGGTGCGATGCTGGGACTGCCGGACGAGGCGGCCGCGTGTCTTTTCGATCTCGACGGGGTGCTGACCCGGACCGCGGCAGTTCACGCGGCGGCGTGGAAGGAGATGTTCGACGGCTACCTGCGCGAGCGGGCGGAGCGGACCGGTGAGGCGTTCACCGAGTTCGACCCCGTGCGCGACTACGGCCGGTACGTCGACGGCAAGAGGCGCGAGGACGGGACGCGCTCGTTCCTGGAGTCGCGCGGCATCTCCCTGCCCGAGGGCGATCCGGACGACCCGCCCGAGAAGGAGACGATCAGGGGTCTGGGGAACCGCAAGAACGCCCTGGTCCTGAAGCTGATCGAGGAGAAGGGCGTCGAGACGTTCGAGGGCTCGATCGACTACGTCCGCAAGGCGCGGGAGGCGGGGCTGAAGACGGCCGTGGTCTCCTCCAGCGCCAACACCGTCCAGGTCCTGCGGACGGCCGGCATCACCGACCTGTTCGACGCGCGCGTCGACGGCGTCGTCGCGGCGGAGCGGAACCTGCCCGGCAAGCCCGCCCCCGACACGTTCCTCGCGGGGGCCGAGGAGCTCGGCGTCCCGGCCGGCAAGGCGGTGGTCTTCGAGGACGCCCTCGCCGGCGTCCAGGCGGGGCGGGCCGGAGCGTTCGCCTACGTCGTCGGCGTCAACCGGGTCGGCGACGAGCACGCGAAGGCGCTCGCCGAGCACGGCGCCGACGTGGTGGTCGACGACCTGTCCGAGCTGCTGGAGGCGCCGTGAGCACGCACGAAGGCCAGGCCGGGGCCGACCGGCCCGTGTTCTCCGTGGAGCCGTGGTGCGTGCGGGAGCCGGAGCTGCGGCTGGACCGGCTGGCCCAGACCGAGTCGGTGTTCGCCCTCTCCAACGGGCACGTCGGAATGCGCGGCAACCTCGACGAGGGCGAGCCCCACGGGCTCCCCGGCACCTACCTGAACTCCTTCTACGAGCAGCGCCCCCTGCCGCACGCCGAGACCGCCTACGGCTACCCCGAGATGGGCCAGACGGTCATCAACGTCACCAACGGCAAGGTGATCCGGCTGCTCGTCGACGACGAGCCGCTCGACGTGCGCTACGGCCGGCTGCACCACCACGAGCGGATCCTCGACATGCGCGCCGGGACGCTGACCCGGCACGTGGAGTGGACCTCCCCGGCCGACCGGACGATCAAGGTGACCTCGGTCCGGATGGTGTCGCTGACCCAGCGCGCCGTCGCGGCGATCTGCTACGAGGTCGAGCCGGTCGACGAGGCGGTCCGGGTCGTCGCCCAGTCGGAGCTGGTGGCCAACGAGGCCCTGCCCGGCGGTGGCAAGGACCCGCGCGAGTCGGCGATCCTGAGCAGCCCGCTCGTCGGCGAGGAGCACGTCGCCAACGGCACCAAGGTGCTGCTGCTGCACCGGACGCGGCAGAGCGGCCTGCGGATGGCCGCCGGGATGTCGCACGACATCGAGGGCCCGGAGTCGATGGCGATCGACACCGAGAGCTCCAAGGACGTGGGGCGGCTGACGGTCGCGACGCGGCTGGAGCCGGGGCAGCGGCTGCGCATCGTCAAGTACATCTCCTACGGCTGGTCGAGCCGGCGGTCGCGTCCCGCGCTGCACGACCAGGTGGTCGGGGCGCTGGCGGGCGCGCGGCAGACCGGCTGGCAGGGCCTGCTGGACGAGCAGCGCGAGTACCTCGACGAGTTCTGGGAGGGCGCCGACGTCGAGGTCGACGGGGACGCCGAGATCCAGCAGGCGGTCAGGTTCGGGCTGTTCCACGTCCTGCAGGCCGGCGCCCGCGCGGAGCGCCGCATGATCCCGGCCAAGGGGCTGACCGGGCCGGGCTACGACGGGCACACGTTCTGGGACACCGAGACGTTCGTGCTGCCGGTCCTCACCTACACCTCCCCCGGCGCCGCGGCGGACGCCCTCGGCTGGCGGCACATGACGCTGCCGCTGGCCCGGGACCGTGCCAACCAGCTCGGCCTGGAGGGCGCGACGTTCCCGTGGCGCACGATCCGCGGGCACGAGTGCTCGGGCTACTGGCCGGCCGGCACCGCGGCGTTCCACATCAACGCCGACATCTCCGACGCCGTCGTCCGGTACGTGGACGCCACGCAGGACGAGCAGTTCGAGCGGGAGATCGGCCTGGACATCCTGGTCCACACGGCCCGGCTGTGGCGCAGCCTCGGCCACCACGACGTGGGCGGGGTGTTCCGCATCGACGGGGTCACCGGCCCCGACGAGTACAGCGCGGTGGTCGACAACAACGTCTACACCAACCTGATGGCGCGCCGGAACCTCCAGGAGGCCGCCGAAACGGCGATGCGCCACCCGGACGTGGCCGACCGGCTCGGCGTGAACGCCGAGGAGGCGGCGTCGTGGCGGGACGCGGCGGCGGCGATGCTCATCCCCTACGACGAGCGTCTCGGCGTCCATCCGCAGAGCGAGAGCTTCACCAACCACGCCCGCTGGGACTTCTCGGCCACCAAACCCGACCACTATCCCCTGCTGCTGAACTACCCCTACTTCGACCTCTACCGCAAGCAGGTGGTCAAGCAGGCCGACCTCGTGCTCGCCCTGCACCTGTGCGGCGACGCGTTCACCGAGGAGCAGAAGGAGCGCGACTTCGCCTACTACGAGGGCCTGACCGTCCGCGACTCCTCGCTGTCGGCGCAGACGCAGGCGGTCGTCGCCGCCGAGGTCGGGCAGCTGGAGCTGGCGCACGACTACCTCGGCGAGACCGCGCTGATGGACCTGCACGACCTGAACCACAACACCCGCGACGGGCTGCACATCGCCTCGATGGCGGGCGCGTGGAGCGGCCTGGTCGCCGGGTTCGGCGGGATGCGGGCGGGCAGGGGCACGCTGCGGTTCGCGCCGCGGCTGCCCGGCGGGATCAGCCGGCTGGCGTTCCGGATGCGGTACCGCGGCAACCGGATCAAGGTCAGCGTGACGGGCGAGGCGGCCCGCTACGAGCTGCTGGACGGCCGGGGCCTCACGCTGTGGCACCACGGCGAGCGGTTCACGCTCGCCGACGAGCCCGTCGAGCTGCCGATCGAGCAGATCCCGGTGCGCCCGCCGGTGACGCAGCCGGCGGGGCGGGAACCGGCCCCGCGGCGCATCGACCCGCACGGGCGCGATCCCCGCCGCCGCTAGGCGGGGTCGCTCCCCGGAGCGCAGACGCGCGCGCAGCCGTCCGCCCCGGAGGCCCGCGTCCCGTCCGCCGGGCGGGGCGCGGGCTCCCCGGCGCCTGCCGGCACGAGCAGGCGGCGCGGCCCGGGCCCCTCGTCGCCGAGCCGGTCGTAGGGGTTGGCGAGGGCGCACTTGTTGATCGACAGACAGCCGCAGCCGATGCAGTCGGTGAGGTCGTCGCGCAGCCGTTCGAGCTGCCGGATGCGCGCGTCGAGGTCGCCGCGCCACCGCTCCGAGAGGCGCGCCCAGTCCGCCACCGTGGGGGTGCGCTCCTCGGGGAGGGTGGCGAGCGCGTCGCGGATGTCGCCGAGCGGGATCCCGACGCGCTGCGAGACCTTGATGAACGAGACCCGGCGGAGCGTGTCCCGGCTGAACCGCCGCTGGTTGCCCGCCGTGCGGCGGCTCTTGATCAGTCCCTTGGACTCGTAGAAGTGCAGCGCCGAGACGGCCACGCCGCTCCGCTCGGCGAGCTGCCCGACGGTGAGTTCGTGCACCCGGTGCTCCAGCCGCGTCATGCACCGGATCCTACGCGTTCCTCAACCGCGCTTGAGGTTGCCCTGGCGGGCGGCGACCAGGTCAGTAGTGGGGGCCCGGCCGGTACTGGGCGGCCGGGCTCGGCCCGCCCGGGCGCTCGGCGGCCTGGCCGAGCCGGCGCAGCCGGAACGCCGCGCCGATCATGGCGGCGCCGGTCAGGACGGCCAGCAGCCCGATCAGCCAGACGATGGCGATCGCGCCGGAGACGGGCCACGCGAACAGCATGATCCCGAAGATCAGTGAGACGGCGCCGGTGAGCACGTACGCCCACTCGCCCTTGAGCTGCTTGCGCATCGCGAGCGCCACCCCGATCTCCAGCACGCCGGTGGCGACCGCCCAGGCGGCGATCAGCATGAGCAGGACGAACGCGGTGATGCCGGGCCACACCAGCGCCGCGACGCCGAGCGCGACCCCCGCGGCCCCCGACAGGGCCAGCAGGCCGCGCGGCCCTCCGGACGTGCCGCGGATCGCCTGCGCCACGGCGAACACGCCGTCCACCAGGGCGTACGCGCCGAACAGCACCACCAGCGCGAAGACGGTGATGCCCGGCCACACCCAGGCGACGATGCCGAAAATGATCGCGAACGTGCCGCGCAGCGCGAGCACCCACCAGTGGCGGGTCATCAGATCGAACATGCCGGCCTCCCCGGGGACGGAACCTCCTCTAGTGTCCGTCTCCGCCCCTTTCGGGGAACGCAAAGGCCGGTCGCGAACTTCGCAAAGTTCGCGACCGGCCCACGGGTCCGGCCGGTGGCACGGCTCCGGCCGAGCGTCAGTGCTCCAGGCGGCGCACCAGGTCGTGGTACTCGTCCCACAGCGCCTTCGGCGTGTGGTCGCCGAACTTCTCGAAGAACTCCGGCACGAGGGCGGCCTCCTGCTTCCACACCTCGGTGTCCACCGACAGCAGCGTCTCCAGGTCGGCGTCGTCGATGTCCAGGCCCTCGGTGTCGAGCGCCTCCCGGGTCGGCAGGTGCCCGATCGGGGTCTTGACCGCGTCGGCCTTGCCGTTGAGGCGCTCGACGATCCACTTCAGCACGCGGCTGTTCTCGCCGAAGCCGGGCCAGATGAACCTGCCGTCGGCGTTCTTGCGGAACCAGTTGACGTAGTAGATCCGCGGGAGCTTCTCCGCGTCGGTCGCCTTGCCGATCTCCAGCCAGTGGCCGAAGTAGTCGCCCATGTTGTAGCCGCAGAACGGCAGCATCGCGAACGGGTCGCGGCGCAGCTCGCCGACGGCGCCCTCGGCGGCGGCGGTCTTCTCGGACGCGACGTTGGCGCCGAGGAACACGCCCTGCTGCCAGTCGAACGACTCGGTGACCAGCGGGACTGCGGAGGCGCGGCGGCCGCCGAACAGGATCGCCGAGATCGGGACGCCCTTCGGGTCCTCCCACTCGTCGGCGATGATCGGGCACTGCCCGGCCGGGGTGGTGAAGCGGGCGTTCGGGTGGGCGGCCGGGCTCTCGGAGTCCGGCGTCCAGTCGTTGCCCTTCCAGTCGGTCAGGTGCGCGGGCGGCTCGTCGGTGAGGCCCTCCCACCACACGTCGCCGTCGTCGGTGAGGGCGACGTTCGTGAAGATGCTGTTGCCCCACAGCGTCTTGACCGCGTTGGCGTTGGTGCTCTCGCCGGTGCCGGGCGCGACGCCGAAGAACCCGGCCTCGGGGTTGATGGCGTAGAGGCGGCCGTCGTCGCCGAAGCGCATCCAGGCGATGTCGTCGCCGATCGTCTCGACCTTCCATCCGGGGATGGTCGGCTCCAGCATGGCGAGGTTGGTCTTGCCGCACGCCGACGGGAACGCGGCGGCGACGTAGCGGGTCTCACCGGTGGGCGGCGTCAGCTTCAGCACGAGCATGTGCTCGGCCATCCAGCCTTCGTCGCGGGCCATCGTCGAGGCGATGCGCAGCGCGTAGCACTTCTTGCCGAGCAGCGCGTTGCCGCCGTACCCGGACCCGTAGGACCAGATCTCCCGGGTCTCGGGGAAGTGGGTGATGTACTTGGTGGAGTTGCACGGCCACTTGACGTCCTCCTGGCCCGGCTCCAGGGGGGCGCCGACGGAGTGGACGGCCCGGACGAACGACCCGCGCTCCTCGATCAGGCGCAGCGCGCCCTCGCCCATCCGCGTCATGATCCGCATGGACACGGCGACGTAGGCGGAGTCGGTGATCTCCACGCCCAGCTGCGAGATGTTGCCCCCGAGCGGGCCCATGCAGAACGGCACCACGTACATGGTGCGGCCCTTCATGCAACCCGCGAAGAGGCCGCCCAGGGTCTCGCGCATCTCGGCCGGCGCGATCCAGTTGTTGGTGGGACCGGCGTCCTCCTGCTTCTCCGAGCAGATGAACGTCCTGTCCTCGACGCGGGCGACGTCGGTGGGGTCGGAGGCCGCGTGGAAGCTGTTGGGCCGTTTGGCGGGGTCGAGTCGCGTCAGGGTGCCCTGCTCGACGAGGAGGCCGGTGAGCCGTTCCCACTCCTCCTCCGAGCCGTCACACCACTCGACCCGGTCGGGCCCGGTCAGCTCGGCGATCCCGCGTACCCACTCAATCAGTTCGGTGTGGCCGGTAGGGGCCTGGTCGAGGCCGGGGACCTGGTTGGACACGGGGCGTCTCCTTCAGCTGTTCGCAGGATCTTTGCATGATGAACAAGACCCGTCGTTTTTGCCATTTGGTCTGGACCAATCACGTCCGCTTTTGGGGCATGATGCCCGGTTCTGTGAGGGATATCACTGGTCGACGGCACCGACCGCCCGCATCCGCCCTCCGGACGGCGCGGGGGCGTTCAAGCTGGGTAAACGTGGGTTTCGGTGGCCTTGACGGCGGCCCAAACGGGGCTTCCCTCCGCCAATCCGAGCTCCGCGACGGCCGCGGGAGTGACGTCCGCTACGGCGTCGAAAGGCGGGCCGGACAGCCGCACCCGGACGCGGTCCCCGTGCCGTTCGACCGCGCCGACCGTCGTGCGCCAGAGGTTGCGCGGGCTGCCGTCGGGGCGGGTCCGGTACAGCGCGACCGCCGATGGCGCGAAGGCGAGAAACACCTCACCTTCGAGCGAGTCGACAGTGTCGAGGGTCGCGGCGCCGTCACCCAGGGCGACCGTGCCCCCCTCGGCCCTGCCCCGGTACAGGTTCAGGCCGACCAGGCGCGCGACGTAGTCGGTGCGGGGCCGGCGCGCGACGTCGGCGGGGGTCCCCTGCTGGACGAGCCGGCCGCCCTCCACGACGACGAGGCGGTCGGCGAGGACCATGGCGTCCAGCGGGTCGTGCGTGACGAGCACGGCGGCGCCCCCGAACCCGGCGAGGTGGCGGCGCAGCGCGGCCCTGATCTCCAGCCGGGTGTGCGCGTCGAGCGCCGCGAGCGGCTCGTCCAGCAGCAGCAGGCGCGGGTCGACGGCCAGCGCGCGGGCGAGGGCCACCCGCTGCGCCTGCCCGCCCGACAGGGCCCGCGGGCGCGCGGACGCGTGCTCGGCGAGACCCACCCGCTCCAGCCAGTCCCCGGCGATCCGCCGCGCGGCCCGGCGCCCCGCGCCCTGGCAGCGCGGCCCGAACGCGACGTTCTCCAGCGCCGTGAGGTGCGGGAACAGCAGGTAGTCCTGGAAGACCATGCCGATGCCGCGGCGGTCGGGCGGCAGCGGCCGCAGGTCCGCGCCGTCCACCCGGACATGCCCGCCCGCCGTCGGCACGAGCCCGGCCAGGGCGCGCAGCGCGGTGCTCTTGCCCGCGCCGTTCGGGCCGAGCAGGGCCACGACCTCGCCCGGCCCCGCGGTGAGCGCGAGATCGAGGTCGAACGCGGCCCGGCGGACGACCAGCCGCGCGTCCAGCCCCCCGGGACCGCTCATCTCGCGCCGCCCACCCAACGGTCCCGGAGCGCGGCGAGAACGGCGACCGACACGGCGAGCAGGACGAGGCTGAGCACGATCGCCGCCTGCGGGTCGGTCTCCAGCGCCAGGTACACCGCGAGCGGCATCGTCTGCGTCCGGCCGGGGAAGTTGCCCGCGAACGTGATCGTCGCCCCGAACTCCCCGAGCGCCCGCGCCCAGCACAGGATCGTCCCGGCCGCGACGCCCGGTGCGACCAGCGGCAGCGTGACCCGCCGGAAGACCGTCCAGCGGCCGGCGCCGAGCGTGGCGGCCGCCTCCTCGTAGCGCAGGTCGGCGGCGCGCAGCGCGCCCTCCACGCTGATCACCAGGAACGGCATCGCCACGAACGCCTCGGCGAGCACGACGCCGGCCGTGGTGAAGGGGAACGTGAGGCCGAAGGCGCGGTCCAGCCACCCGCCGACCAGCCCGCGCCGTCCGAGCACGAGCAGCAGCGCGACGCCGCCGACCACCGGCGGCAGCACCAGCGGCACGGTCACCAGGGCCCGGACGAGCCGGACGCCGGGGAAGCGGACCCGGGCGAGCGTCCAGGCGAGCGGGACGCCGAGCAGAAGGCACAGGCAGGTGGCCAGGGTCGCGGTGAGCAGCGAGAGCCGGAGCGCCTCCAGGACCTGTGCCTGCAGGAGGCGCGTGCCGAGCGTCGACCACGGCGCCCGGACGAGCAGGCCGGCCAGCGGCAGCACCAGGAAGGCGAGCCCGAGCAGCGCGGGCGCGAGCAGCACCCAGGGCGGCCTCCCCGGCAGCCGGTCCACCTCCCGCGGCGCTCTCCCCGGTCGGGTCACGGCCCCTCGAAGCCCGCCCGGCTCAGCACCGACCTGCCCTGCTCACCGACCACCAGCTGGATGAACTCCTTGGCGAGCGCGCCGTGCGGCGCCCTGGCGACCTCGACGATCGGGTAGTCGTTGATCGCCTTGGCGGCCTCCGGGAACTCGATGCCCGCGACCTCGCCGCCGGCGGCCTTCACGTCGGTGCGGTAGACGAGCCCGGCGTCGGCCTCCCCCAGCCCCACCTTCGTCAGGACGGCCTTGACGTCCTTCTCCCGCGACACCGGCTCGACCTCGACCCCGGCCGCGGCCAGGGCGGTCCCGGCCGCGGCGCCGCACGGCACCTGCACCGCGCACAGCACGACCTTCAGCCCTGGCCTGCCGAGGTCGCCCACCTTCGCGACCTTGCCGGGGTCCCCCTTCGGGACCGCGATGACCAGGCGGTTGCGGGCGAACACCCGCGGCTGCCCCGACGCGTCCCCGGCGCCGGTCACCGTCCTCATGGTGGCGGGGCTCGCGGCCGCGAACACGTCCGCCGGGGCGCCCTGCGTGATCTGCTGGGCCAGCGTCGAGCTGCCGCCGAACTGGAACCTGACCCTCACTCCCGGATGCGCGTCCTCGAACGTCTTCCCGAGCGCGGTGAACGCCTCGGTGAGCGAGGCCGCCGCGAACACCGTCAGGGTCGCGCCGCCCGGCTTCCCGCTCCCGGAGGAGCCCTCGCCCCCCACGTCGCCGCAGCCGGCCAGGAGGGTGAGCGCCAGCACCGCCGCCGACGCCGTTCGCTTGAACACGGTGCCTCCTCAGCCCTGATCCGGGACCTCGACGACGACGTTCGTGGACTTGACGACGGCGTCGGCGACCACGCCCGCCTCCAGGCCGAGGTCGTCGGCCGCCTCGCGGCTCATCAGCGACACGACGCGGAACGGTCCCGCCTGGATCTCGACCTGCGCCATCACCCCGTCCCGGATGACCTCGGTGACGATCCCGCGCAGGCGGTTGCGCGCCGAGGAGAAGCGCTCGGCCTGGTCGGAGGGTCCGCTGCCGCGCGCCTGGTCGCGCACGAAGGCGGCCAGCGCGGCCCCCGGCACCCGCCGGTGCCCGTGCTCGTCCCGGGACGCCGGGAGCCGGCCGCCGTCCACCCAGCGGCGGACGGTGTCGGCGCTGACCCCGAGGAGCGCGGCGGCCTCGCTGATCCTGAACGTCGTCACCCCGCAAATCCTAGAGAGTCGCAAATGCAAGGGGAAGAGCGATAAGTCACTCGATATAGCGACACTTCTGTCCTGATCGGCCTTGCAGGCACGGCGGACGCCACCCCGTCTTCCCTCGCGCTCGCCCGGATGTCACCATCTACTTACATCCCCCGAGGCGAGGAGGACCCGTGACGGCACAAGGCCCCGCGACCCTGGTGATCGAACGGCACGGGACGGCGAGCCTGCGCTCCCGGGCGGTCTCGGCGGGCGTCCGGCGGCTGGTGCGCCCCGGCCTCGCCCGGTTCGCGGGCCGGCCGTTCGACGAACGGGCGCTGCGCCGCGCCGCGCTCATCGACCGGCTCGCGGCGCGGGCCGGGACGCCGCGGCGCGTCCGCGTGGAGAAGGTCCGCCTCGACGGCTTCGGCGCCGAGTGGGTGTCCGCGCCCGGCGCCGCGCCGCCGCGCGACGAGGCGATCCTCTACCTGCACGGCGGCGGCTGGATCTCCTGCGGCCTCAACACGCACCGCCGGATGGTCGCCTCGTTCGCGGCCGCGTCCGGCGCCACGGCGCTGTCGGTGGACTACCGGATGATCCCCGCGGTCCCGTTCGAGCGGGAGGTCGAGGACTGCGTCACCGCCTACCGGTGGCTGCTGGAGGAGCGCGACATCGACCCCGGGCGCATCGTGATCATGGGCGACTCGGCGGGCGGGCACCTCACCTTCGCCACGGCGCTGCGCGCCCGCGAGGAGGGGCTGCCCATGCCCGCCGCGCTCGCGGCCCTGTCCCCCATGCTCGACATGGACCTGACCGGGAAGCTCGCCCACGCCAACATGGGCCTCGACCCCTCCGACCCCGGGGCGCTGCTGGAACGCCTCGTCGAGGGGTTCCTCGGCCACCTCGACCTCACCGACCCGGCGATCTCCCCCGTCCGCGCCGACCTCGCGGGGCTGCCGCCCGTCCTGCTCACCGCCGGGTCCACCGAGCTGCTGTACTGCGACTCCGAGCTGATGGCGCGGCGCCTCGCCGAGGCCGGGGTGCCGGTCACGCTCCAGGTGTGGGACCGGCAGCTGCACGTGTTCCAGATGTTCGGGCCGTACCTGCCCGAGTCGCGCGCCGCGATCGCCGCGCTCGGCGCGTTCGTCCGCGACGCCCTGGACGGCTGAGTCAGCGCGCCTCCAGCAGCGCCTCGGCGATCATCCCGAGGTTGGCGGCGTCCACGAGCCCCTCCCGCCTGATCCGCCCGAACGCGGCCACCACGACGTAGGTGCGCTCGCCGGCCGCCGCCGCCCCGTACGGGCCCGAGCCCCGGAGCCGCTCCAGCTCCTCGGCGGTGACCTCGGCGGAGAACAGGTGCGCGCGGTGCGCCGAGAGGGTCGCGTTCACCTGGCGGGAGCGGTGCTCGCGCAGCCGGCCGGGCTCCAGCGCCAGCCCCGTCTCCTCGGCGACCTCCGCGAGCGCCACCTCGCGGGGGCCGCCCGGCCCGGAACCGCCCGGCAGCTCGTGGACGGCCCCGTCCGCGCCCGCGCTCCGGAACTCCCGGACGAGCACGACCTGCGTCTCGTCGAGCGTCGCGCCGGGCCGGTACAGCACGACCGCCGAGATGTCCGGCCGCCCGATGACGATCTCGTTGTCCTTCACCCGGTCCTCCGCGGCCACGCGGACCCGGACGCGCAGGCCCCAGCACACCCCGAACCGGAACACCACCCGCGCCCCGAGCAGCGCGTTGCCCGCGCCCCGCTGGCCCGCGTACCAGCGCTGGAACGCCGCGTCCCGCCACAGCAGCAGCGGGACCTCGCGCTCCCCTCCGGCCCGGGGCGCGCCGGCGCCGATCCGGCGCAGCGCCGCCGCGACCGTCTCCGGCAGGCTGGAGGCCGTCGGCACCGCGGACTTCTCCGCGTAGTGCCGCAGGTAGCCGTTCCTCGGCGCCTCCGGCGGCGCGCCGAACACCGCCCGGCCGCTGTCGTGCCACATCCCCCACTCCACGTTCGTGGTGAAGGCGGGCATGGTCGCGAGGTCGCGCGGCACCCAGAAGACGACCTCGTCGGCCAGGTGCAGGCAGCGCTCCTCCCACTCGATCTGGCCGTCGTAGTCGTCGTAGCGGCCCTTCCGGTGCTCGGGGTCGAACACCACGAGCCGTCCGCCGCGCCAGCGGTCCCGCAGCTCGGCGTGGGCGCCGGGCCGCCACGAGGCGACCCCGGGCGCCCGGGGCGTGGGGCCCGCGAGGAAGACGGCCGCGTCCCAGCGGTCCGGCGGCTCCTCCCGCGCGTGGACGAGGGTGACGCCGTCGTCCATGCGGCGCCTCCTTTCTGGCCGTGTGGACCGCTTACCAACGGGTAAACGCTGCTGATAAGAGAATCACACTCCCGGTCAGGAGGAATCGATCATGGCTGGGACCATGCGAGTTCCGCGCACCCGAGGCGTCCTCAGCGGCATCCTGCTGATCCTGCTGGGGCTGTGGGGCGCGCTGCTGCCCCTCGTCGGCCCCTACTTCCACTTCGGATTCACGCCGGACGACACCTGGGTCTACACCGCCGACCGCCTGCAGCTCAGCATCGCCCCCGGAGCCGCCACGGTTCTGGGCGGGCTGATCCTGCTGTTCAGCGCCAACCGCGCCGTCGGGATGTTCGGCGGCTGGCTGGCAGCGCTCGCCGGCGCCTGGTTCGCCGTCGGGCCGACCCTCGCCACGCTGTGGAACGTCCCGGGCGTCGGCGCCCCCCTCGGCGCGAGCGAGGGGCGGCGCGTCGCCGAGCAGCTCGCCGGCTTCACCGGCCTCGGCGTCGTGATCGTGTTCCTCGCCGCGCTCGCGCTCGGCAGGTTCGCGGTGGTCGGCGTCCGCGAGCGGCGGCTGGAGGAGCCCGAACAACCGCCCGGGTCCAACACCACCCAACCGCTCGTGTACGGGCGCTACGCGCGGGAGAACCAGCCCGGCCAGGCCCAGCCGCCCACCGGCGACCAGCACGTCGCGGGCGACACCCGCTGGGAACGCTAGCGGCCCCGGCCGCGCATGTTGCGGACCGACCTGGTGGTCTCGTAGCTGCCGCGCTCGTCGTCGAGCCGCACGTCGTCGCGGTCGGTGAACATGGCGACGAAGGCGACCAGCAGGCCGACGCCGCCGATCCAGGGCTCCCGCCATGCGAAGCTGAGCGCCACGCAGGCGACGGCGACGGCGATGAGCAGCAAGAGCTTCACGTCACACCCCTCGACCGCGTCCCGGCGCCGGGGAGACCCGGCCGCCCGGACGTGCGAACGCGTCCGTCGCGGGACCAGCGAGTAATGGAAGACTTACTCGCCCCGCAGGTGCATCCTGCCACGAGGCGGCCCGGCGGGGGAAGCTCCCCGGCGGGCCGCGCGTGACATTTCGGCTACTTCTTGCCCTTGCCGCGCTTCTCGCGGATCTTCATCGTGATGTCGAGGGGCGTCCCGTCGAACCCGAACTCCTCCCGCAGCCGCCGCTCGATGAACCGCCGGTAGCCCTCCTCGAGGAAGCCCGACGTGAACAGCACGAACCGCGGCGGCCGCACCCCCGCCTGCGTAGCGAACAGCACGCGCGGCTGCTTGCCGCCCCGCACCGGGTGCGGATGCGAGTTCACCAGGTCGGCGAAGAACTGGTTCAGCTTGGACGTCGGGACGCGGGTGCCCCAGCCCTCCAGCGCCGTCTCGATGGCCGGCACCAGCTTCTCCATGTGCCGCCCGGTCTTGGCGGAGATGTTCGCCCGCGGCGCCCACCGCGCGGTGTGCAGCTGCCGGTCGATCTCGCGTTCGAGGTAGTGGCGGCGCTCCTCGTCGAGCAGGTCCCACTTGTTGTAGGCGATGACCAGCGACCGGCCCGACTCGATCACCATGGAGATGATCCGCAGGTCCTGCTCGGCGAGCGGCTGGTCGGCGTCCACCAGCACGACCGCGACCTCGGCGCGCTCCAGCGCCGACCGCGTCCGCAGCGTCGCGTAGAAGTCGGCGCCCTGGTTCTCGCGGTGCCGGCGCCGGATCCCGGCGGTGTCGATGAACCGCCACGTCTTGCCGCCCAGCTCGATCAGCTCGTCGACCGGGTCGCGGGTCGTGCCCGCCACCGAGTCCACGACGGCGCGGTTCTCCCCCGCCAGCTTGTTCAGCAGGCTCGACTTGCCGACGTTCGGGCGGCCGAGCAGCGCGACGCGGCGCGGCCCGCCGGCCTCGCCGAACGTCTCCGCCGGGGGCTCCTCGGGCAGCGCGTCCAGCACCGCGTCGAGCAGGTCGCCGCTGCCGCGCCCGTGCAGGGCGCTGACCGGGTGCGGCTCGCCGATGCCGAGCGACCACAGCAGCGCCGCGTCGGACTCGGCGCCCACGTCGTCGACCTTGTTGGCGACCAGCACCACCGGCTTGCCGGACCGGCGCAGGATCTCCACCACGGCCTCGTCCACGTCCGTGGCGCCCACGGTCGCGTCCACCACGAACATCACCACGTCGGCCAGCTCGACCGCCAGCCGCGCCTGCTCGGCGATCGCCGCCGCCAGGCCGGAGGAGTCCGGCAGCCAGCCGCCGGTGTCGACGACGGTGAACCGGCGCCCGCTCCACGCCGCGTCGTAGGCGACCCGGTCGCGGGTCACGCCCGGGACGTCCTCCACGACGGCCTCACGCCGGCCGATGATCCGGTTGACCAGGGTGGACTTGCCGACGTTCGGCCGCCCCACCACGGCCACGACCGGCGCCGGGCCCGCGTCCTGGTCGACGTCCTCGACGGCGTCCTCGACGGCGTCCACCGTTTCGATCTCGAAATCGCTCACTGTCACATTCCCCGGCGGGAGCCGTCAGGCCGCCCGCTCACTCATGCTCTTTGGCGAGGCGGACGACCGCCTCGATGACCTCGTCCAGGCTCAGCCCGGTCGAGTCGATCTCGTGCGCGCCCGCCGCCTTGGCCAGCGGCGAGGCCTTGCGCGTCGAGTCCAGCCGGTCCCGCCGCTCCTGCTCGGCCTGCGTGACCGTCACCGACGCGCCCGGGTCGGCGGCCAGGTCCTTCGCGCGGCGCGCCGCGCGGACCTCGGCGCTCGCCGTCAGGAACACCTTGACCGGGGCCTCCGGCGCGACGGCCGTCCCGATGTCGCGCCCCTCCACCACGATCCCGCCGGCTCCGATGATCTCGCGCTGGAGCTCCACGAGCCGGGCGCGCACCGCCGGGACGGAGCTGACGGCGCTGACCGCGTTCGTCACCGCGCGGGTGCGGATCGGGCCGGACACGTCCGTCCCGTCCACCGTGATCGTCGGCGCCGCCGGGTCGGTGCCGGACTCGATCACCGGGTCCTGCACGCGGGCCGCGACCGCGGCGCCGTCCTCGACCGGCACGCCGTTCTCCAGCATCCACCACGTCATGGCGCGGTACATGGCGCCCGTGTCCAGGTAGCGCAGCCCGAGCGCCCGGGCGACGCCCTTGGACGCGCTGGACTTCCCCGACCCGGACGGACCGTCCATGGCGATGACGAGCGGCACGATCGCTCCTTCTCTGTCGTCGTGAAGCGGGCGGCGCTCGTCGCCGCGCCGGCGTGCCGAAGCCCCCCGGAGCAAGTCTTCGGCGCCCCAGGTTACCGGCCTCCCGGCACCACTGCGGCCTAGCCGGGCACCGACCAGCCGCGGGCGCGCAGCTCCTCCGCCAGCCGCTCGGCCGCCTCCGGGACGACCGACAGCTCCAGCACACCGAGCGGGCGGCCCGGGGAGTGCTCGATGGTCACGTCCTCGATGTTGACCCCCGCGATCCCCGCCGCCTGGAAGATCATCGCCAGCTCGCCCGGCCGGTCGGGGATGACCACCTGCACCGTCGCGTAGGCGGGCTGGTCGCCGCCGTGCTTGCCGGGGATGCGGGACCGGCCCGCGTTCCCGCGCAGCAGCAGG
Organism: Actinomadura sp. NPDC048021; assembly: GCF_040653135.1. Classification (NCBI taxonomy): domain Bacteria; kingdom Bacillati; phylum Actinomycetota; class Actinomycetes; order Streptosporangiales; family Thermomonosporaceae; genus Actinomadura; species Actinomadura sp. NPDC048021. The sequence continues at coordinate 115,094 of NZ_JBEZJQ010000021.1, read as the reverse complement.
TCGGCGACGTGCGTCGCGGCCTCCTCGCTGCCGTCGCGCAGCAGCGACGCCGCCACCGCGAGATCGGTGGCGACCGCCTCCAGCACGTCGGCGACGGGCGCCGAGTTGGCCGACAGGATGCCGATCCACAGCCGGGGATCGCTCGCCGCGATCCGGGTGACGTCGCGCACGCCCTGCCCGGACAGGCCGAGCGCCACGTCGTCGGCGCCGGTCAGGCGGGCGGCGACCGCCGCCGACACCACGTGCGGGGCGTGCGAGACCAGCGCGACGGCCCGGTCGTGCTCGGCGGCGTCCACCTGGACCGGCATCGCGCCGCACGCCTGCGCCAGGCCCGTCACGACCTCGACCGTCTCCGGCGTCGCCTCCGGGGGCGCGCACAGCGCCCACGGGCGGCCGAGGAACAGGTCGGGCCGCGCCGCGCTCGGCCCGGACCGCTCGCTCCCGGCCAGGGGGTGGCCCGCCACGAACGTGGTCAGGTCGCAGCCGAGCTCGGCCGCCTGGGCCAGCGGCAGCGCCTTCACGCTGGCCACGTCGGTGTAGGCGGTCGCCAGGCCGCGCTTCTGCGCGTCCAGCAGCGTCACCGCCACCGCCGCCGGCGGCACCGCGAGCACCGCCAGGTCGGCGGGCTCCCCCCGCGCCCCGTCCGGCAGCGCCTCGCCCGCGCCCAGCTCCACGGCCAGGGCCAGCGCCGCCGGGTCCCGGTCGGTCAGCAGCACCTCGGAGCCGCGCTCCCGCATCGCCAGGGCGATCGACGTCCCGATCAGGCCCGTCCCGACCACGACGATCCGCCGCGCCACCACGTCCTCGCTCACGTCGGAAACCCTACTGTGCGATGTCCAGCCGGAGCGCCGTGGCGCCGCGCAGGTACACGTGCTGGACGTCGGAGCGGGGACGGTCCGTCGCGATGTGCGCCATCAGCCGGATGACCCGCGGCAGCGCGCCGGGGACGCCGATCTCGGTGGCGCACAGCAGCGGCACCTCGTGGAACCCGAGCTTGCGGGCGGCGAGCGCCGGGAACTCGGCCGTCAGGTCCGGCGTCACCGTGAAGATGACGCTGATGACGTCGTCGGTGGTCAGCCCGTTGCGGGCCATCACCTCCGAGACGAGCTCGGTCGTCGCCTCCAGGATCTGGTCCCGGTCGTCGGCGTCGATCTGCGTCGCGCCGCGGACCGCGCGTACCGTCACAGTCGTTTCCCCCTCGTCGTGTCCGGTGTCGTCGTCGTGTCCGGTGTCGTCGTCGTGTCCGGTGTCGTCGTCGTGTCCGGTGCCTCTACAGGCCCACGGCCTTGTACAGCTCGCCGATCTCCTGGACGGTGAGCGCCCGCATCCCGCCCGGCTTCAGCTGGCCAAGCTTGATCGGCCCGAACTCGACGCGGGCGAGCTGCTGGACGGGGAAGCCGACCTCCTTCAGCAGCCGCCGGACGATGTGCTTGCGCCCCTCGTGCAGGGTGATCTCGACCAGCACGCGCCGGCCGACCTGGTCGAAGATGCGGAACTTGTCGGCCTTGGCGGGGCCGTCGTCCAGGGTGACTCCGGCCCTGAGCCGCTTGCCGAGGTCGCGCGGGATCGGACCGTGGATCTCCGCCAGGTAGGTCTTGAACACCCCGTAGGACGGGTGGGTCAGCCGGTGCGACAGCTCACCGTCGTTGGTGAGCAGGATCAGGCCCTCGGTGTCGGTGTCCAGCCGCCCCACGTGGAACAGCCGCTCGGGCACCTCCACGTAGTCGGCCAGGGACTTGCGGCCCCGCTCGTCCGCCATGGTCGACACCACGCCGCGCGGCTTGTTGATGGCGTAGTAGCGCATCTCGGACCTGGTCTCGACCCGCTTGCCGTCCACATGGATGACGGCGCTCCGCGGGTCGACGCGCTCACCGAAGCGGAACACCTTGTGCCCGTTGACGGTGACGCGGCCCTCGCCGATCAGCTCCTCGCAGTGGCGGCGGCTGCCGATCCCGGCCTCGGCCAGGACCTTCTGCAGGCGTACGCCCTCGTTCTCGCTCACGCGTCCTCAACTATCTCTTCTGGAAGGTCATCGGGAAGGTAGGGGGCGAGCTCGGGAAGCTCGTCGAGATCGCGCAGCCCCAGCCGCTCCAGGAAGTACCCGGTGGTCCGGTAGAGGTGGGCCTGCGACTCCGGGTCCTGCCCGGCGTCCTCGATCAGGCCGCGCAGGGTCAGCGTCCGCATGACGCCGTCGCTGTTGACGCCGCGGATCGCCGACACGCGGGCCCGGCTCACCGGCTGCCGGTAGGCGACGACGGCGAGCGTCTCAAGTGCGGCCTGGGTGAGCCGCGCCTGCTGCCCGTCGGTGACGAACCGCTCCACCACCGGGGCGCAGACGTCCCGGGTGTAGAACCGCCAGCCGCCGGCGACCTCCCTGAGGTCGAACCCCCGGCCCTGCTCGGTGTATTCCGCGGCCAGCTCCCGCAGCGTCGCGGCGACCTCGCCGCGGGGCCGCTCCAGCAGCTGCGCGAGCGTCATCTCGGTGACCGGCTCGTCCACCACGAGCAGGATCGCCTCGATCGAGGCGCGCAGCCCCGGAAGCTCCGGCGCGTCCGCGCCGGGTTCCTCACTCATCGTCTTCCTCGTCCTTCCGGCTCTTCTCGTCGGGTCCGGCGGCGTCCCCGGCGGCGTCCCCGGCGGCGCCCTCCGCGGAGTCCTTCTTCGCGGCGCCCTCGTAGTCGTCGCCGACCTCGACGTCGCCGTCGTCGGTTCCGGTCCAGGTGACGTGGAGCTCGCCGAGGGGCTCGTCCTGCTCGAACGTGACCGCCTGCTCCCGGTACAGCTCCAGCAGGGCCAGGAACCGGGCGACCACCTCGTAGGTGCCCTCGGCGTCGGCCGCCAGGACGCGGAAGGTGGTCCGGCGCAGCCGGCGGAGCAGCTCCACGACGATCGCGGCCTGCTCCTTGACGCTGGCCTTCGGCTGGTACATGTGCTCGACCGAGACCGACGGCGGCGTCTTCGGGGCGAGCGCCTTGGCGGCGAGCCGCGCGAACTCCTGCGGGCCGAGGCCGAGCAGCACCTCCGGCAGGAGGTTGGCGAACTTCGGCTCCATCGGGACCAGGCGCGGGAACCGGCGGCTCGCGTCGGCGACGCGCGCCGCGATCACCCGCGCGACCTCCTTGTACGCCCGGTACTGCAGCAGCCGCGCGAACAGCAGGTCGCGGGCCTCCAGCAGCGCCAGGTCCTCCTCGTCGTCGACCTCGCCGGACGGCAGCAGCCGGGCGGCCTTGAGGTCCAGCAGGGTCGCGGCGACCAGCAGGAAGTGGCTGGCCTGGTCGAGGTCCCACTCCGCGCCGTGCGAGCGGATGTGGGCGATGAAGTCGTCGGTGACCTTGTGCAGCGACACCTCGGTGATGTCGAGCTTGTGCTTGGAGATCAGTCCGAGCAGCAGGTCGAAGGGGCCCTCGAAGTTGTCCAGGCGGACGCGGAACCCCTGCTCCTCGTCGGTCTCGCGCCCCGGCTCGGGCGACGTCGCGTCCACGTCGCTCACGGTAGCGGAGAGCTCCTCGTGCCCTGTGCTCACCGGCCCCATCGTCCCATGCCCCGGCGCGCGCTCGCACCAGCCGCGATCACCGGCGGTGACGCCGCCGCGGGCGGGCGCTACCGCCCCGTCATCCGCCGGACGAGGCCTTCCGCGTAGGCGCGGGTGAAGGTGGCGGCGGGTCCGTTGATCTCCACTTCGCCGCCGGTGATGGCCTGCATCACCTGCGCGGGCTCCGACACGAGGGCCCCGCCGACGAGCATCGCCATCCGCCCGCCGGGCTCCCGGGCGGCGAAGGCCGCGGCGGCCCTGCGGGTCAGTTCGGCGAAGCGGGGCGCGTCCGCCGAGGTCAGCGTCAGCGCGACGGACCATCCGGGGCTGCCGCGCGCCGGGTCGGGCGGGACGGCCTCGATCTTCTCCAGCCGGCGCACCGCCAAGGTGTCCGGACCCAGCGTGTAGCACTCGGAGGCGCCCGTGACGGTGACGGCGCCGCCCGCGCACGGCGGGGCGGTCACGCTCGCCACGAGCTGGAACGTCAACGGCACGCGCAGGTCGACCGGGCCGGACGAGGCGGCGGCCGAGGAGCCGCCGTCCTCGCGCAGGACCAGATAGGCCCCGAGGCCGCAGACCGCGACCAGCACCACGGCGGTCACCGCGACCAGCACGATGACCAGCGGGCCCCGCCCCCGGGTCGGCGAGGGCGGCGGGAGGGCGCCGGGCGGCGGGCCGTACGGCGCGGGCGGGGGGTGGCCCATGGTGCGCTCCCTCGGGATCAGCGGCGGCCGGGCGGCCTCACTCGAACTCGGCCCACCGGATGAGGACCTCGCGGGCGAGGCTGCGGTAGGCGTTCGCGCCCATCGAGCTGGGGTCGAAGAAAGTGATCGGCTCCCCCGCGACGGTCGCGTCGGGGAACCGCACCGTACGGTTGATCACGGTGTGGAACACCTTGTCGCCGAACGCCTCGACGATGCGCCCGAGGACCTCCCGGGTGTGCAGCGTCCGCGAGTCGTACATGGTGCCGAGGACGCCGTCGATGACCAGGCCCGGGTTGATCCGGCCCTGCACCTTCTCGATCGTCTCCATCAGCAGCGCGACGCCGCGCATCGCGAAGTACTCGCACTCCAGCGGGATCAGCACGCCCTCGCTGGCGGCCAGCGCGTTCACGGTGAGCAGGCCGAGCGAGGGCTGGCAGTCGATGAGGATGTAGTCGTAGTGGTCGACCGCCGACTTCAGCGCGCCCTGCAGGATGTACTCGCGGCCGACCTCGTGGACGAGCTGGACCTCGGCGCCGGACAGGTCGATGTTGCTCGGCAGCAGGTCCATCCCGTCGACGCCGGTCTCGATGACGACGTCCTCCCACTCGGTGTCGCGTTCGAGCAGCAGGTTGTGGATCGTCACCTCGAGCTGGCGGGGGTCGCCCTTGCCGAGGCCCACCGACAGGGCGCCCTGCGGGTCGAAGTCGACGAGCAGGACGCGGCGGCCGTACTCGGCGAGCGCGGCGCCCAAATTGATCGTCGTGGTGGTCTTGCCGACGCCGCCCTTCTGGTTGCACACGGCCACGATCCGCGCGGGCCCGTGCTCGGCCAGCGGCTCCGGCTCCGGGAACACCGGCACGGGTCGCTGAGTGGGCCCGAGGGCGCGACTCGGGTCGGTCTCTATGGTGGCGGAGGAGAGGACTCCATCCGCACTGTTAGTGCTGGTCACCAGATCCCTCCCCGGCGGCCTGGAAATGCCATCCAGAACGGGGACTCTAGGCCCGTCCACCCCGTCGCTCAAGCCGACGCGCAACGAACGTCGCGATTTGTCGATGTGCCGGATGGCCCGATTCGTCCCTTAGTGCCTGTCCGCCGCGCCCGCGGAGCGGGTCAGTTCCGCGCCCTCGGGTGCGAGGTCGCGTACACCTCGCGCAGCAGCTGGACGGTGACGAGAGTGTAGACCTGCGTGGTGGTGACCGAGGCGTGCCCCAGCAGTTCCTGGACGACGCGGACGTCGGCCCCGCCGTCCAGCAGGTGCGTGGCGAACGAGTGCCGCAGCGTGTGCGGGGACACCTCCGACAGCTGCGCCCGGTCGGCGGCGGCGCGCAGCACCATCCAGGCGCCCTGCCGCGACAGCCGTCCGCCGCGCGCGTTCAGGAACAGCGCCGGGCCGCCCCGCCCGGCCCCGGCCAGCTCGGGGCGGGCCCGCACCAGGTAGGCGTCCACGGCCTCGCGGGCGTAGTCGCCGATGGGCACGACCCGCGCCTTGCCGCCCTTGCCGGCCACGCGGGCGAACCCGTCCCGCAGGTCGAGGTCGTCGACGTCCAGGCCGACGGCCTCGGAGATGCGCGCGCCCGACCCGTAGAGCAGCTCCAGCAGCGCCCGGTCGCGCAGGCCGCGCGCGGTGCCGGGGTCGCCGGACGGACCGGCCGCCGCCGCCAGCAGGCGCTCGACGTCCTCCAGCGAGATCGCCTTCGGCAGCCGGCGCGGCGGCGTGGGCGGCTTGACGTCATGGGCGGGGTCGCCGGCGGCGAGCCCCTCGCGCAGCGCGAACCGGTGCAGCCCCCGGACCGCCACCAGCGCCCGCGCCGCCGAGCCCGCCGACAGCGGCGGATGCTCCCCGTCGCCCTCGCGCAGCCCCACCAGGAACGCGCGGACGTCCTCCTCCGCGATCTCCCCGACGGCCTCCCGGCCCCGCCCCGCCTGCACCTGCGCGTAGCGGCGCAGGTCGCGGCGGTAGGAGCTGAGCGTGTTGGCGGCGAGACCGCGCTCGACGGCCAGGTGCCCCAGGTAGGCGCGCACGGCCGAGTCGAGCGCGGACCCAGCGCCGGCGTCGCGTTCGGGGCGCCGCGCGGTGCTCCGGGAGGACGGGCTCGGGGACAGGACGGCACCTCTTCCGGCCGTGGGCTCCGGGGACCCGCCCATCATGCCCCCTCCGGCGACCGGAGGGGGACCTCATCCGGCTCAGTCCTCCGGCGCGTCGACGGGGCGCAGGTCCGCGAAACCCGAGTCGCGTGCGGCGCGCACCGCGAGGACCCCCATGCACGCGATCATGTTGTGCAGCTCACCGGCGAACACCTTGCGGACCGCCTCCTCCAGCGGCACCCACACGACCGGCATGTCGGCCTCCTCGTGGACGCGCTCGAAGTCGATCTCGTCGGCCGGGACCTCGGTGAGACCGCGCGCAAGGAAGATCCGGATGCGCTCGTCGGCCATGCCGGGCGACGGGAAGACGTCGATCAGGGTGTCCCAGCGCTCGGCGCGGTACCCGGCCTCCTCCAGCAGCTCCCGCTCGGCGAGCTTGTGCAGGGGCTCGCCCTCCACGTCCCGCAGACCGGCGGGCGCCTCCCACAACTGCCGCGCCACCGGGTGCCGGTACTGCCGCAGCAGCAGCACCCGGTCGCGGTCGTCGACGGCGATGACGCCGACCGAGCCGGTGTGCTCGATGACGTCCCGCGTCACGGCCTCGGTGCCCTCGCCGCGCGGCATCTCCACCCGGTCGCTGCGGACGCTGAAGACGCGCCCCCGGAAGGGCGTGGAGGACTCCACGACCTTCCAGCGGTCGGGACGGTCGCGGACGTCGCCCGGGCCCAGCTCCTCGCCGCCGCTCACGAGGCGTCCCCGTCCGCGCGGGCCTCGGCGTAGCCGAGGGCGGCGGACACGAGGCCGGTGAACAGCGGATGCGGGCGGGTCGGACGGGACCGGAACTCCGGGTGCGCCTGGGTCCCGACGAAGAACGGGTGCTGCTCGCGGGGCAGCTCGACGTACTCCACCAGGCGGCCGTCGGGCGACAGGCCCGAGAACCGCAGCCCCGCCTGCTCCAGTCGCTCGCGGTAGGAGTTGTTGACCTCGTAGCGGTGCCGGTGCCGCTCGGACACCTTCGCCTCCCCGTACAGCTCCCGCACGACCGACCCGTCGGCCAGGTCGGCCGGGTAGAGGCCGAGCCGCATCGTGCCGCCCATGTCGCGCTCCCCCGCCACGACGTCGAGCTGGTCGGCCATGGTGGCGACGACGGGATGCGCGGTCGTGGCGTCGAACTCGGAGCTGCCGGCGTCGGCGAGCCCGCCGAGGGTCCGCGCCGCCTCGATGACCATGCACTGGAGCCCGAGGCAGATGCCGAGCAGCGGAACCCGGTTCTCGCGGGCGTGCCGGATGGCGCCGAGCTTGCCCTCGATGCCCCGGACGCCGAACCCGCCCGGGACCAGGACGCCGTCGACGCCGTCCAGCTCCCGCTTGGCGCCCTCAGGCGTCTCGCAGTCGTCGCTCTTCACCCAGCGGATGTGCACCTTGGCGTCGTTGCCGAACCCGCCGTGCCGCAGCGCCTCGGTGACCGACAGGTACGCGTCGGGCAGGTCGATGTACTTGCCGACCAGCGCGATCGTGACCTCGCGGGCGGGCTTGTGGACGCGGCGCAGCAGCTCGTCCCACGCGCCCCAGTCGACGTCGCGGAACGGCAGGTCCAGGCGGCGCACCACGTAGGCGTCCAGGCCCTCCGAGTGCAGCACCTTCGGGATGTCGTAGATGCTGGCGGCGTCCACCGCGGACACCACGGCCTCGCGGTCGACGTCGCACATCAGGCTGATCTTCTGCTTGAGCCCGTCGGTGATCGGCCGGTCCGACCGGCACACGATCGCGTCGGGCTGGATGCCGATGGAGCGCAGCGCGGCGACCGAGTGCTGCGTCGGCTTGGTCTTCAGCTCGCCGGACGGCCCGATGTAGGGCAGCAGCGACACGTGCAGGAAGAAGCAGTTCTCCCGGCCGATCTCGTGCCGGATCTGCCGCACCGACTCCAGGAACGGCAGCGACTCGATGTCGCCGACCGTCCCCCCCACCTCGGTGATGACGATGTCGACGTCGCCGTCGTCGGCCATCCCCCGGATCCGGTCCTTGATCTCGTTGGTGATGTGCGGGATCACCTGCACGGTGTCGCCGAGGTACTCCCCGCGCCGCTCCTTGGCGATCACGTTGGAGTACACCTGGCCGGTGGTGACGTTCGCCGACCCGTGCAGCTCCGTGTCGAGGAACCGCTCGTAGTGCCCGATGTCCAGATCGGTCTCGGCGCCGTCGTCGGTGACGAAGACCTCGCCGTGCTGGAACGGGTTCATCGTGCCGGGGTCGACGTTGAGGTAGGGGTCGAGCTTCTGCATGGTGACCCTGAGGCCGCGGAGGGCGAGAAGCCGCCCGAGGCTGGACGCCGTCAGACCCTTGCCGAGGCTTGAGGCGACACCGCCGGTGACGAAGAGATGCTTGGTAGGACGTGACCTACCAGTGGTAGCCGAAGGCAAGAAGGCGCTCCCGTGGTCGTTACGAGGCGGACGGTACCGCACTGTCCACGGGGTTCTAGCTTATTGCATTTCTCTCCTCCTTCGGCCCGGGGGGCCTCCATCGTCGAGAAACGCGGCGATCGCTGGCATCGCTCCGGCTCGCCTGGCGGCTCGCTGCGCGATCAGGTTCTCGCTTCGCTCGAACCTGCCTTCGGACGCGATCGCCACCTTCCGGTCGTCGCGTGGTTGCGCCGCCACCTGACGTCAGCGCGACGGCCCCACCGCCCAGCGCGCCCGACGGCACCCCCGTCCACTGAAGCCTCACAACCCCCGCAGGCGCGCGGCCGCCTCCCCCACTGGCAGGGCCGCCACAGCGGCAGAACGCAGCCGTCGCGCCTGGTGGCGACCCCTCGTCCGCTGAGACCCGCCCCCTCCAAGAGCGCAATCGCCCCATCCGCTGACGCGGGCCGTCGCGGCGGACGGATCTCGACCGCCCTGTTCGGGGGCAACCTCCATCCGCTGGCGCCTCGTGAGACCCATGGGCGCGCTGACGCCTCACCCGCTGGCAGGGCTGCCGCAGCGGCAGGAAGGCGCCGTCGTGTCCGGGATGCCCCCTCGTCCGGGGGGTGTGGGCCGTCCCTACAGGCGGGGGGTGGCGGCGGTGGGCATGATGGTGCGGAGCTGGCGGGTCAGTTCGTCGATCAGGGAGCGGGCCTGGTCGGCGGCCTGGCGGGCGGCGTCGCGTTCCTGGGAGAGCTCGGCGATCTGGGCGCGCTGCTCCGTGACGGCCTGCGCCAGCTGGTCGACCCACTGGTCGCGTTCGGCGAGCTTCTCGGCGACGGCGTCGCGCTCGGCGGCCAGCTGCCGCATCGCCGCGACGGTCTGGTCGCGCTCGCGCCCGGCCTGGTCGGCCCGGCCGCGGGCCAGGGTCAGCTCGGACTCGGCACGCGCCTGCGCCTGGACGGCCCCCTCCCGGGCACGCTCGGCCGCCTCGCGTGCCTTGGCGTTGCCGTCGCGCTCCCGCTCGGCCTTCTTGGCGGCCTCCAGAGACTGGGCGGCCGTGTCGAGGGCCTGCTGCCGCTCGCCCTCGGCGGCGTCGGCGCGTCCGGCCGCCTCCTGGGCGCGGCGCTCGGCGTCCTGCATCCGGCGTTCGGCGTCCTGCACGCGGCGTTCGGCGTCCTGCGCGCGGCGCTCGTTCTCCTGCGCGCGGCGCTCGGCGACCTCGGCGCGGCGCCGGGACTCGTCGGCCTCCTTGCCCGCCGCGACGACGGCGTGCTGCAGGTTCTGCGCGGTCATCTCGGCGTCGGTGACCTTGGCGCGGAGCCCCGCCAGCTCGGCGTGCGCGGTCTCCAACGCGCGGGACAGCTCCCCGGCCTGCTCGGCGACGCGGTCGCGCTCGGCCTCGGCGGAGCGGCGGCCTCCGACGGCGTCCTCGACGGCGCGCAGGGCGTCGTCGCGGGCCTCGCTCATGGCGTCGCGCTGCTGGATCGCCTGCCGGACGGTCGCCTCGGCCTCGGCGACGCGCCGCTCGGCCTGCTCGGCCTGCGCCTGGAACTGCTCCATCTGCGCGCGGGCCTGGTCGGCCTGCGCGCGGGCCTGGTCGGCCTGGACGCGCGCCTGCTCGGCCTGACCGCGGGCCTGGTCGGCCTGGACGCGGCCCTGCTGGGCCTGGTTCCAGGCAGCTGCAGCGTCGCGCTGGGCGTTCTCCTTCTCCGTCTGGAGCGCCGCGATCTGCGTGACGGCTTCGTTCTGCACCTCGGCCGCGCGGCGCTCGGCGTCGGCGACCTGGCGCTCGGCCTCCACGGCGCGCCGCTCCGCCTGCTCGGCCTGGCCGCGGGCGCGCTGCACCTCGCCCCAGGCGGCGGCCGCGTCGCGCTGCGCCGACTCCTTCTCCGCCTGGACGGCCGCGATCTGCGCCGCGGTCTCGGTCTGCGCCTCGTTGACCTTGCGCTCCCCGGCGGCGAGCGCGTCGCCGATGAGGTCGGCCATCTGGCGGAGCCGCTCGACGATGTCCCAGGGCTGGGCCTCGGCCTGCTCGACGTCGGGGCGCACGATCTCCCCCGTCTGCCCGTGCCGGCCCGCCTGGGCGGGCTGTCCGGGCTTGGCCATCTGGATGGGCTGCTGGGCGGACGGCAGCGACTGCTGCGCGCCGCCCGGGTCGCGTCCCATGGCGGGCCAGGGAGTCGCCGCGTCGGGGACTCCTCGGGAACCGCCGGATCCGTTCAGCTCGCTCACCGGTCTCCTCGCCTCCCGGACGGGAGCGGACCGACCGGCGGCACGCCGCTCGCCCTGCTCGCAGCGTTCCCGGCCCGACGGCTCGTCACTTCGCTCACGTGTCTCCTCGCCCGGCGGCGCACGGCCGCGTTCGCGGGGGTCGTTGTGCACATCTCGCTCGCTCCGCTGCCGGCCCTGTGGCTCCTCGCTTCGCTCACTAGGAGCACTCTAGTCCCGACCAGCGGAACGTTTGCCCAGTTTGGGGTTTGCCCTCTCCACGCCGGTCCGGCGTTCGCGCACGCAGGACGCCTGATCACCCTCCGCGCGACCCGTCCGGGAGGTGCCGTGGGTCACATCCGACCTCGGCGCCGGCCGGATGGAACAATCGCGCCCCATGGAGCTTCGCACGCTGTACCCGCCGATCGAGCCCTACGACTCCGGGCTGCTCGACGTCGGCGACGGAAACCGTATCTACTGGGAGGTCTGCGGGAACCCGGACGGCAAGCCCGCGGTGATGCTGCACGGCGGGCCCGGCGGGGGGTGCAGCCCCGCGCACCGCCGGCAGTTCGACCCGGCGGCGTACCGGATCGTCCTGTTCGACCAGCGCAACTGCGGCCGCAGCCTGCCGCACGCGAAGGACCCGGAGGTGTCGCTGGAGAGCAACACCACCTGGAACCTGGTCGCCGACATGGAGCGGCTCCGCGAGCACCTCGGCATCGAGCGCTGGCTGGTGTTCGGCGGGAGCTGGGGCAGCGCCCTGTCGCTGGCGTACGCGCAGACGCATCCCGACCGGGTGACCGAGCTGGTGCTGCGCGGCATCTTCACCCTGCGGCCGTTCGAGCTGTACTGGTTCTACCAGGAGGGCGCGTCGCTGATCTTCCCCGACCTGTGGGAGAAGTACGTCGAGCCGATCCCCGAGGACGAGCGCGAGGACCTCATCTCGGCGTTCCGCGAGCGGCTCGAGTCGCCGGACCCCGAGGTGCGGATCACCGCCGCCAAGGCGTGGGCGACGTGGGAGGGCTCGACGCTGACGCTGCGGCCGGACCCGGAGATGGCGGGCGGCTTCGGCGAGCCGGAGTACGCCGTCGCGTTCGCCCGCATCGAGAACCACTACTTCACCAACGAGGGCTTCCTCGAGGAGGACCAGCTGATCCGGGACGTGGACCGGATCCGCCACATCCCGGCCGTGATCGTGCAGGGCCGGTACGACATGTGCACGCCGGTCGCGACGGCGTGGGACCTGCACCGCGCGTGGCCCGAGGCGGACTTCCACATCGTCGACGACGCGGGGCACGCCTACAGCGAGCCCGGGATCCTGCACCACCTGATCGAGGCGACCGACCGCTTCGCCGGGAAGATGTGACACTTCGTCATCGCTTGATAACATCGCGTCATCGGACGTTGCGGGGCCGACCTTGAATCGGTCTCGCCGACTACGAGCTTCCGTGTGTCCGTAACCGGGTCGGGGTCCGGTTTGCCCGTCCGGTCCCCGCCACCCGGAAGCGGACCAAAATCCCCATTTCCTAACTCGTTAGCAAGCACGGCCTTACCCTCCGGAGAGCGCACCTGCCCCCAGGGGTCAGTACAGACGGCCCCGTGGAGCGTTTCGGCCCACACCCGCCCCACCCCGCCCGGGCGCGGCGCGACCTCCCGCGATGCGGAGTGACGCCCGCCGCACCCGCCCCGTTGACACCCCATCTGTGTGACTTACCTCACATAACCGATACGAAAAAGCCCTCCCGACCCCGCGACGAAACGTTAAGGTCGCATTCAGGAAGCATGCCGGCAACATCTCCGGCGCACCCGGAAGTACCTCCTGCGTATCCCGGGGAAAAGCGGATCGCGGCCCGCGGCAAGACCGCCCAAATTGCACCCGAATCGGGAAAGCGTCTAACCATACCCAGTGGTGAGCGGGCTAAACATCTCGTCGATAACATCTATCTGCGATCACCGCGCGAGATTCGCTAAATTGCCTGGACATGGCAGCGCAACCCCTGGAATCACCGACCCGACGCCCCGGGAACAACGAGACGAACGCGGAAGTGCAACTCCAGGTGCCGAGCCTCGCCGATGGACCCGCGCTTTGGCGGCTCGCCCGGGACTCACGCGTCCTGGACGTCAACTCGCCGTACAGCTACGCGCTCTGGTGCCGCGATTTCGCGGACACTTCCGTCGTCGCGCGTGACGGCTCGGACCCGTGCGGCTTCATCACCGGTTACGTCCGCCCGTCCCGTCCGGACACCTTCTTCGTGTGGCAGGTCGCCGTCGACCACGACCACCGGGGACAGGGCCTCGCCCGCCGCATGCTCGACAGCCTGGCCGACCGCCTCGGCCCCTGCGGGCTGCGGTACATGGAGGCCACGGTCACGCCGGACAACGCCGCCTCCACCGCCATGTTCGAATCCTTCGCCAGGGCCCGCGGGTGCGAGCTCGCCCGCAGCCCGCTGTTCGCCGCGGAGCACTTCCCCGAGGGGGGACACGAGCCCGAGGTGCTCTTCAGGATCGGCCCGATCGCCGCCGCGAACTGACCTACGCTCCACGCCCCCCATCCGCTCCTCTCCGACCCTGCCTGGAGGCAGACATGGACGTTTTCGACCGCATGGAATCGGAAGTCCGCGGCTACTGCAGAAGCTGGCCCACGGTGTTCGCCACCGCGCAGGGCAGCCACATGACCGACGAGAACGGCAAACGCTACCTCGACTTCTTCGCCGGCGCCGGAACCCTCAACTACGGGCACAACAACCCGGGGCTGAAACGCCGGCTGATGGACTACCTCGCCAGTGACGCCGTCGTGCACGGGCTCGACATGTACACCACGGCCAAGCGGGAGTTCCTGGAACGCTTCAACGAGTACGTCCTGGCGCCCCGCGACCTCGACTACAAGGTCCAGTTCCCCGGGCCCGCGGGGAACAACTCGGTCGAGGCGGCGCTGAAGCTGGCGCGCAAGTACACCGGCCGGGAGACCATCGTCAGCTTCACCAACGCCTTCCACGGGATGACGCTCGGCGCGCTCGCCGTCACCGGCAACTCGATGAAGCGCACCGGCGCGGGCGTGCCGCTCGGGCACGGCGTGGCGATGCCCTACGACAACTACCTCGACGGCAGGACGCCCGACTTCCTGCTCTTCGAGACGATGCTGGACGACAGCGGCAGCGGCCTGGACAAGCCCGCCGCCGTCATCGTGGAGACCGTGCAGGGCGAGGGCGGCATCAACGTGGCCACCGCCGAGTGGCTGCGGGGCCTGCAGGACCTGTGCCACCGGCAGGACATCCTGCTCATCGTCGACGACGTGCAGATGGGGTGCGGCCGCACCGGGCCGTTCTTCAGCTTCGAGGAGGCCGGGATCACCCCGGACATCGTCTGCCTGTCCAAGTCCCTGAGCGGCTACGGGCTGCCCTTCGCGATCACGCTGATGAAGCGCGAGCTGGACGTGTGGGAGCCGGGCGAGCACAACGGCACCTTCCGCGGCTTCAACCCGGCGTTCATCACCGCCGTCGCCGCGCTGGAGGACTACTGGACCGGCGACGACTTCGAGAAGCAGACCCTCGCCAAGGGCCAGCAGGTCCAGGCGGCGCTGAACGAGATCGCGATCGCGCACGCCGGCGCCATCGACTGCGTCCGCGGCCGCGGCCTGGCGTGGGGCCTGGTGATGAAGGACCCGGAGGCCGCGACGCAGGTGTGCGGCGAGGCGTTCGCCCGCGGGCTGCTGATGGAGACCTCCGGCCCCGAGGGCGAGGTCGTCAAGCTGCTGCCGCCGCTCACCACGGCCGAGTCCGACCTGGCCACCGGCCTGGAGATCATCGCGGACTCCGTGGAGGCCGTCCGCCAGAAGGTCACCGCCTGAGCCCGCCCGGCACCGACACAGCAGAGGAGTTTCAATGATCGTTCGTTCCCTCGGAGAGATCATCGGCACGGAGCGCGACGTGCAGGCGCCGACCTGGTGCAGCCGCCGCTTCGTCCTGGCCAAAGAGGGCGTCGGGTTCTCGCTGCACGAGACGATCCTGTACGCGGGGACCGAGACGAAGATGTGGTACGCCAACCACATCGAGGCCGTGTACTGCGTCGAGGGCCAGGGCGAGCTGACCAACGACGAGACGGGCGAGAAGCACAAGATCGAGCCGGGCGTGATGTACCTGCTCGACGGCCACGAGCACCACACCCTGCGCGCCCACACCGACGTGCGCACCGTCTGCGTGTTCAACCCGCCCTGCACCGGCCGGGAGGTCCATGACGAGAACGGTGTCTACCCCCTGCTGACCGAGGAGGACGCATGAGCATCATCGAGTCCCATCCGACGATCGACGACGCCTACCCGACCCGGAAGGCCTCCGAGGCCGCGCTGCTGTACCGCCAGGACCCGGTCGTGTACGGCAGGGCGGAGGACGGGCCCATCGACGGTGCGACCCTCGACTCCTTCGAGGCCAACGGGTTCCTGTCGGTCGACCAGCTGCTCGCGCCGGAGGAGGTCGAGGACTTCCGGGCCGAGCTGCGCCGGCTGTCGTCGGACCCGCAGATCCTGGCCGACGAGCGCACGGTGACCGAGCGCGGCTCGGACGAGGTCCGCTCCATCTTCGAGGTGCACAAGATCAGCGAGGTGTTCGCCGGACTCGTCCGCGATCCCCGCGTGGTCGGCCGGGCGAGGCAGATCCTCGGCTCGGATGTTTACGTGCACCAGAGCCGGGTCAACTACAAGCCAGGTTTCACGGGCAAGGACTTCTACTGGCACTCGGACTTCGAGACCTGGCACGCGGAGGACGGCATGCCCCGGATGCGCGCGGTGAGCATATCCATCGCGCTCACCGAGAATTTCGTGCACAATGGCGGGCTAATGATCATGCCTGGCTCGCACAAGACCTTCGTGGCGTGTGTCGGGGAGACCCCGGACGACCACTACAAGGAGTCCCTGCGCGGACAGGAGATCGGTACGCCCGACCCCGCCAGCCTGTCCATCCTGGCCGACAAGCACGGGATCGAACTGTTCACCGGACCCGCGGGCTCGGCGACCATGTTCGACTGCAACTGCATGCACGGCTCGAACGGGAACATCACCCCGTTCCCGCGCTCCAACGTGTTCATCGTGTTCAACAGCGTGGAGAACACGTGCGTCGAGCCGTTCTCCGCCCCCGCGCCCCGTCCCTCGTTCATCGGCGCCCGTGACTTCACTCCCGTCGGAGGCGACACCGCTCCGGAGGGGACCGCCGGCGCCTGAGCCGCACAACTCGATAACCCGATCCACCCCGCTCCGCGCCCGCAAGGGGGCCGTCCGGCCTCCCTGCGGGCGCGGAGCGCACCCATCACCAGGAGTTCGACGATGACTTCCTCGAGACGCGACTTCCTCCGCACCGCCGTCCTGCTGTCCGCCGCGGCGCCGCTGGCCGCGGCGGGCTGCTCCACGACGGATCCGGCGAAGGAGAAGGCCGGCGGCGGGACGCTGCAGAAGGCCAAGGACTCCGGGACGATCACGGTCGGGTTCGCCAACGAGGCCCCCTACGGCTTCACCGACAAGTCCGGGAAGCTGACGGGCGAGGCCCCCGAGCTCGCGCGCGCCATCTTCAAGAACCTCGGCATCGACGAGATCAAGGGCGTCCAGGTCGACTTCGGGGGGCTCATCGGCGGGCTCAACGCCAAGCGCTTCGACGCGATCGCCGCCGGCATGTTCATCACGCCGGAGCGGTGCGCCTCCGCGGCGTTCGCCAACCCCGAGTACGTCGCCAAGAGCGCCTTCATGGTGCCGCAGGGCAACCCGAAGGGCCTCAAGGCCGCCGAGGACCCGGGCAAGAAGGGCGCCAAGGTCGGCGTGCTCACCGGTGCGGTCGAGGCCGGGTACGCCGAGAAGACCGGCGTCAAGAAGGGCGACATCAAGACGTTCGCCGACCAGGCGAGCGCCTACGAGGGCCTGAAGGCCGGGCGCATCGACTGCATCTGGCTGACCCGCATCTCGCTCGCCGACCTGCTGACCAAGCACAAGGGCGAGGGCTTCGAGGTCACCGACGCGTTCACCCCCGTCATCGACGGCAAGGAGCAGCTCGGCGCCGGGGCGTTCGCGTTCCGCAAGGCCGACTCGGACCTGCTGAACGCCTGGAACGGCGAGCTCGCCAAGCTCCAGCAGGGCGGCAAGCTGCTGCCGGTCCTGCAGCCGTTCGGCTTCACCCAGGCGGAGATGCCCCGGCCGGAGGACACCGCCGCCAAGTTCTGCCAGGGCTGACCCGTGTCCGAGGTCCTCGACAGCTATCCACAGTGGCTGGACGGGGCGTGGGTCACCATCCGGCTCACCCTCCTCGGCGGCGCGCTGGCGCTCGTGCTCGCGCTCGTCTTCGGGATGGCGGGCACGTCGCGGCACGCGTGGGTGCGCGGGCTGAACCGCGTGTACGTGGAGTTCTTCCGCGGCAACGCCACGCTGGTGCTGCTGTACTGGTTCTTCTACGCCCTCCCCCTGATCGGTCTCCGGTTCTCCACGATGTTCGCGGCCGTGCTGGCCCTCGGCCTGAACGTCGGCGCCTACGGCGCCGAGGTGGTGCGCGGATCGATCAACGCCGTCCCGAAGGCGCAGTACGAGGCGACGATCGCGCTGAACTTCACCCCGTTCCAGCGCATGCGGCGCGTGCTGCTGCCGCAGGCGTTCGCGCTGATGCTGCCCCCGTTCGGCAACCTGATCATCGAGCTGATGAAGGGCACCGCCATCGTGTCCCTGGTGGGTCTGGTCGACCTGACCCGCGTCTCCAAGAACATCCAGGGCAGCACCGGCCAGACGGTGGCGGCCTTCACGGTCGTGCTCGTCCTGTACTTCGTGATCGCGCAGGTCCTGCAGCTGTTCGTCCGCTACGCCGAGCGGCGCGTGGACCGGATGCTGGGCCGCAGGCTGCCCCCTGAGCAGTCCCTCAAGACGATCGCGGCCGGCGCGCCCGGGGCGGGGGTGAGCGGCTGATGAGCTGGGACTGGCACTATTCCGGCGAGATCCTGCCCGACCTGCTGGACGGGCTGCGCTACACGCTCACCGCGACGCTGCTGGGCTACGTGATCGCCCTGGTCCTCGGGCTGGTGTGGACGCTGCTGCGCCGCTCCCCCAGCCGGATCTTCAACCAGGTGATCCGGTGGGTCACCGAGTTCATCAGGTCCACGCCGCTGATCCCGCAGCTGTACTTCGTGTTCTTCGTGCTGCCCGCCTGGGGCGTGACCATCGGGTCGCTCACCGCGGGCACCATCACGCTCGGGATCCACTACTCGACCTACACGGCCGAGGTGTACCGGGCCGGCATCGCCGACGTCCCGAAGGGGCAGTGGGAGGCGTGCACCGCGCTGAACCTGCCGCGTTCGCGGGTGTGGCTGGACGTCGTCCTGCCGCAGGCGATCCGGCGGGTGATCCCGACGCTCGGCAACTATCTGATCGCGATGTTCAAGGATTCGCCGATGCTGCTGGCGATCAACGTCGCGGAGCTGCTGTTCTCCGCGTACCAGGTCGGGTCCAAGACCCTGCAGTTCCTGGAGCCGATCACCATGGTCGGCCTGTTGTTCGTCGTGGTCAGCGTCATATCCTCGATACTCGTCCGCCGCTTGGAGAGGCGTTATGCCACCAATTGACACCGACGCAGTCGACCCCGGGGGCGCGGCGGACCGCGCGGCCCCGGAAGGCGCCGCAACGGCGCACGATCCCGTCCCGGGCGAGGCGGCCGCCGACGCGGGCGTGTCCACGGAGAAGGGCGCCGCCACGAAGGCCGAGCCGGCCGCGGAGCTGCCGCGCGGCGAGGCGCCGGGCATCCGCTTCGAGAAGGTGGTGAAGCGGTTCGGCTCCAACGTGGTGCTCCGCGAGCTCGACTTCACCGTGGCGCCCGGGGAGCGGGTGACGCTCATCGGGCCGAGCGGGTCGGGCAAGACCACGATCCTGCGGCTGCTGATGACGCTGGAGAAGCTCGACGACGGGCTGATCTGGATCGGCGACGAGACGCTGTGGCACATGGACCGCGGCGGCAAGCGCGTCCCGGCGAACCAGAAGCACCTGCACGAGATGCGCAAGCAGGTCGGCATGGTGTTCCAGCAGTTCAACCTGTTCCCGAACATGAACGTGCTGCGCAACCTCACCGAGGGGCCGGTGCGCGTGCTCGGGGTGTCCAAGGACGAGGCGGTCGAGCGGGCCCGCGGCCTGCTGGACCTGGTCGGCCTGGCGGACAAGGAGAACGCGCACCCCACCCAGCTGTCGGGCGGCCAGCAGCAGCGGGTGGCGATCGCGCGGGCGCTGGCCATGCAGCCGAGGGTGCTGCTGCTGGACGAGGTCACCTCGGCGCTCGACCCCGAACTCGTGGTCGGCGTCCAGGACCTGCTGCGCGACATCGCGCGGCAGAGCGACCTGACCCTGCTCTGCGTCACCCACGAGATGGCCTTCGCCAAGGACATCTCCGACCGGGTGCTGATGTTCGACCAGGGCCAGATCGTCGAGGAGGGGCCCCCGGACCAGATCTTCGGCGAGCCGTCCGAGCAGCGCACCCGCGACTTCCTGCAGGCCGTCCTCGCCTCCTGACCGGTCCGGGCCCGCCGGCCGTGACCGCGTCCCCCGCGTCGCCCGCGTCCCCGTCGCCCCGGGGACGCGGGCGACTCCCTTTACGGGGCCGCCCGCGCGGGGCGGCGTCCGGGCCGGCGATCACCCCGCCCGCTCCCCTACCGAACGCGATTCTGTACCGTGGCGCCGACGGACGAGGAGAGCGAGGCGATGGGCACTTCGATCGTGGGGCTCGGCATGACCGAGCTCGGCAGGGTGTACGGGCGCAGCCCGCGGCGGCTCGCCGCCGACGCGGTGCGGCTGGCCGTCGCCGACGCGGGCCTGGCGCTCGGCGACCTGGACGGGCTGCTGGTCAGTCACGGCCTGGGCGGCTCGCCCGGGATCGAGCTGGCCGACACGCTCGGCCTGCGCGACCTGCGGCTGCTGGCCCTGGTCAACTCCTTCGGCGCGACGGCCGGGGCGATGGTCTCGTACGCGGCGATGGCGGTGCTGAACGGTTCGGCGACCACGGTCGCGTGCGTGTTCGCGGACGCGCCGCTGAAGCCGAAGCAGTCGGCGGGCTCGGCCTACAACCGCGACGGCGGCGGGGCGGAATGGTACGGGTTCGGGGGGATGACGGCGGCGCTCGGTCTGCGCAGCGTGAACTCCCACTACGCCCTCGCCGCGCAGCGGCACATGGCCCGCTACGGCACGACGAGCGAGCAGCTCGGCGCGATCGCCGTGGCGACCCGGCGGTGGGCCGCCGGCAACCCGCTCGCCCAGATGCGCGAGCCGATCACGATCGAGGACCACCAGCGCTCCCGCTGGGTGTCCGAGCCGCTGCACCTGCTGGACTGCTGCCTGGTGTCCAACGGCGCCGTCGCCGTCATCGTGACGAGCGCCGACAGGGCCCGCGACCTGGCGCGCCCGCCCGTGCACCTGTGGGGCTGGGGGCAGGGGCACCCGGGTCACCGCAAGGAGCGCGGCAGCGACTTCGGCCTGACGACGGGCGCCGCGGCGTCCGGCGCGGCGGCGATGAAGATGGCCGGCGTCACCGTCGCCGACGTGGACGTGTGCGAGCTGTACGACTGCTACACCTACACGGTCCTGGTGACGCTGGAGGACTACGGGTTCTGCGCCAAGGGCGAGGGCGGCGCGTTCGCCGCGTCCGGCGCGCTCGGGCCCGGCGGGTCGCTGCCGACCAACACCGGCGGCGGGCAGCTGTCGGCGTTCTACATGTGGGGCATGACGCCCCTGTCGGAGGCCGTGATCCAGGCGCGGGGGGACGGCGGGGAGCGGCAGGCGCCCTCCACCGACGTGATCCTCGTCAGCGGGAACGGCGGGATCCTCGACCACCACTCCACTCTGGTCGTCAGCCCGCACGAGAAGGGGGCCTAGGCATGGACGTCGGCGTTCTGCGGCGGGACGGACGGACCGACCCGTTCTTCGACGGCACGGCCGCCGGCCGGCTCGTCGTCCGGCGCTGCGAGGCGTGCGACCGGTGGTTCGCGCCGGACGCGAGCGGCTGCCCCGGATGCGGCGAGGAGGACCTCGGCTGGGCCGAGGCGAGCGGCGCGGCGACCCTGGTGACCTGGACGGTCCTGCCCAAGGAGCCACCCGTGTTCCTGGCGCTGGTCGAGCTGGCCGAGGGGCCGTGGCTGCACGCCCGCCTCGACGGCGTGGAGCGCGCGGACCTGCGGGAGGGGCTCGCGCTGCGCGCGGCGTTCGAGCACCCGGACGAGGGCGAGTCGTACGTGCTGTTCCGCCCCTGGACCGAACGTGGTTCGGTCCGTTAGCGTCGGGCCATGAACACCGAGGTCTGCGCACGGTTCGGCATCGAGTTCCCGCTGTTCGCCTTCAGCCACTGCCGCGACGTCGTCGCCGCCGTCACCAACGCCGGCGGGTTCGGCGTCCTCGGCGCCGTCGCGTACACCCCGGACCGGCTCGAAGAGGAGCTGCGCTGGATCGACGACCACGTGGGCGGCCGCCCCTACGGCGTCGACGTGCTCGTCCCCGGCAAGATCGACAAGGCGGCGGAGGGCGGCGGCGGCCTGGACGCCCTGCTCGCCGCCGTCCCCGACGAGCACTGGAACTTCCTCGTCGGACTGTTCGCCAGGTACGACGTCCCGCTGCCCGACTTCGAGAAGGCGAAGCGGTCCAACGCGCGCGGCGGGGCGCAGGTCACCAAGGAGGGCGCCACCGAGCTGATCGACGTGTCGCTCGCCCACCCGATCGGCCTCATCGCCAGCGCCCTCGGCACCCCGCCGCCGCTGATGGTGGAGAAGGCCAAGGCCGCCGGGATCCCCGTCGCCGCGCTGGTCGGCACGTCCGAGCACGCCCGCCGCCAGGTCGCCGCCGGCGTCGATCTCGTCGTCGCGCAGGGCGGGGAGGCCGGCGGGCACACCGGCGAGATCTCCACGATGGTGCTCGTCCCCGAGGTGGTCGACACGGTCGCGCCGGTGCCCGTCCTCGCCGCGGGCGGGATCGCCACCGGACGCCAGATGGCCGCGGCCCTGGCGCTCGGCGCGTCCGGCGTGTGGTGCGGCTCGGTGTGGCTCACCACCGAGGAGGCCGAGACGTCCCCGCCGGTCAAGGAGAAGCTGCTCGCCGCCACGTCCCGCGACACGATCCGGTCGCGGTCGCGGACCGGCAAGCCCGCACGGCAGCTGCGGTCCGCGTGGACGCAGGAGTGGGAGGGCCCGGACAGCCCCGGCCCGCTCGGCATGCCGCTCCAGATGATCGTGGCGGAGGGCGCCATGCGGCAGATCACCAAGGTGGCCGAGTCCGGCAATCCGGGCGCCCGCGCCCTGGCGAACTACTTCGTCGGCCAGTGCGTCGGCCTGATGAACACCGTCAAGCCCGCCCGCCAGGTCGTCTACGACATGGTCGAGGACTTCGCCGACGCGGTGGAGCGCCTCAACCGCATCACCGGCGAGGAGTCGGCCACTCAGCCCTGAGGGCGTCGAGATGACCGGGCCGGGCCCGCCGGTCCGGCCCGGCAAGGGGACGTCCCGGCCCCGGCGCTCGCTCAGTGCTTCCCTTCGGCGTACCAGATGGTGCTGCGGAGGTCGGTCCCCCTGATCACCTGGACGCGCCAGGGCTCCAGCCGCAGGACGTGCAGTTCCGGATCCTCCGGCCCGCCGCGCCAGAACCGGCCGAGGTCGTACCCGGCGCCCCGCGGGCTCGTCCGCCGGTAGAGGTCCCAGACGCGGCGCTTGGTCTCCAGGTCGTCGTCCCAGGCGGCGACGGCGTCGATGCTGACCGCGTTCTGCCTCGGCGTCCAGTAGGAGAACGTGGTGTGCGGATTGCCGGCCAGATGCGCGGCCTTCACGGGCGTCCGGTATGTGGCGAGCCAACCCAGCGGGCGGCCGTCGCCGGTCTCCCAGACGGGGATGAGCACACGCGCGCGGGGCCGGCCCTTCGCGTCGACGGTGGTCATGGTCGCGTACACGATGTCGCCGATGTAGGCGTCGAACTGATCCCTGATCTCGGTGAACGACTTCACCTTCGTGGCCACTGGCGTCTCCCTTCCCGATCAGGCAGCGGTCTCGGCGGGCTCGGCGAGCGGGCTCCAGTCCGGGGTCGCGTCGTCCGGGGCCGCGGGCGAGCGGAGGCTGAACGCGATCACGACCGCGCCCAGCACCGCCGCCGCGACCGGGACGGCGAGGGCGGTGCGCAGGGCGTCCAGGCCCGTTCCCGCGGCGAGGTCCTCCAGCCGGACCACCCCGTACGCCAGCAGCAGCATCGCCCCCGTGACGGTCAGTGCCCCGGCGATGTCGAAACCGCCCGGGCTCCGCACCGCGCCCGCGCCGGGGAGCAGGGCCAGCGCCGCCACGAGGATCAGCGCCGCCATGATGACCGGCGCGAAGAACACCCACCTCCAGCCGAAGGACGCGAGCATGCCCCCGGCCACCAGCCCCAGCGAGAACCCGCCCGCCGCCGTCCCCGCGTAGACGCCCAGTGCCCGGGTGCGCGCCGGCCCCTCGGGGAAGGTGGAGGTGACCAGCGCCAGCCCGGCGGGCGCCATGAACGCGGCCGCGACGCCCGTGAGGAAACGCGCGGCCAGCAGCATCCAGCCCCCGGTGGCGAATCCGCCGACGCCGGAGAAGACCAGGAAGACCGACAGCCACAGGACGAACATCCGCCGGTGCCCCAGCAGGTCGGCGGCCCGGCCGCCCAGCAGCATGAAACCGCCGTAGCCGAGCACGTACGCGCTCACCACGCCGCCGAGCATCCCCGTGGACAGGCCCAAGTCGGCGCGGATCGACGGCAGCGCGACGTTCAGCATCGCGACGTCGATCCCCTCTAGGAAGATCGCGCCGCACAGCACCATCAGGACGCCCCATGCGCGCCCGTTCATTCGCTCGCTCGAATCGGACATCGTCGCCCGGCACTCCTTCGACGGAACCGGACGGGGTGGTTCCCCAGGTGACGGCCGGTTCCCTCTTGCCACCGGCCACATCGTCCGGCACTGCCGGTGGGATCAGAAGACGGCACTTCCGAGTCCCCCGGTTACCGCGCGGATACCGGCGCCGACGACGGCGTTCTCCGGGGGACCGGCGCGGACCGCGAGGTACGGTCGAACGCGAGGTCTCCTCCCCCCCGCGCCCCGAGCGGGCCGGCGGGGGACATGATCAACCGTGTGCGACGATGGCGGGGTGCCCGTTCCCCAGCCCATCGCGGCCGATCCGCCCGGCGTGGTCCCCAGGCCGTGGATCACGCAGTGGTGGCGTGACCTGGCGTTCGTCCACTGGGCCGTGGAGCCGCGACGGGTGGCGCCGCTGCTACCGAAGGGCGTCGCTCCGGACACACTGCACGGGGCCACCTATGTCGGTCTCATCGCGTTCAGGATGGACCGGGTCGGGTGGTTCAGGCTGCCCGGAGTCCCGTACTTCGGGACGTTTCCGGAAACGAACGTGCGGCTGTACTCGGTGGACGCGCAGGGGCGGCGCGGTGTGGTCTTCCGGTCGCTGGACGCCGCGCGGCTGCTGCCCGTGCTGATCGCGAGGGCCGGGGTCCGGCTGCCGTACCAGTGGGCGCGCATGGCCATCCGAGCCCGGGACGACGTGATCGGTTACGCCAGTTCACGACGCTGGCCGGGCCCGCGCGGCGCCTACAGCCGGATCGCCGTGCGGATCGGCGAACGGGTGGAGGCGCCTTCGGAGCTGGAGCACTTCCTGACCGCCCGCTGGGGCATGCACACCGCCGTCCGCGGGCGTGTCGCGTTCCTGCCGAACGTCCATCCGCGGTGGCCGCTGCACCGGGCGTCGCTCCTGCGCTGCGAGGAGAACCTCGTGGCCGCGGCGGGCCTGCCGGGGCCGCTCGGGGAACCGGTCAGCGTGCTGTACTCGCCAGGCGTGCCGGTACGGTTCGGCCGCCCGGACGATCGATCGCTCCGCTGAGCCGCGCTACAGGACGCGGGGGCTGCGGCGTTCGAGGAGGACGACGTCCCTCCAGCGGCCGTTGAGGCGGCCCAGGCGTTCGCGGACGCCCACGGTGCGGAACCCGGCCTTGGCGTGGAGCCGCAGGCTGGAGGTGTTCTCGGGGAAGACGCCCGACTGGATCGTCCAGATGCCCTCCTCCTCGGTGGAGGCGATCAGGGCGGACAGCAGCGCGGCGCCCACACCCCGGCCCTGCGCACGAAGGCTGACGTAGACACTGTGCTCCACCACCCCGCTGTAGCAGCAGCGGTCGGAGACGGGCACGGCGGCGATCCAGCCGAGGACCTCGCCCGACGGGCCCGCCTCGGCGGCCACGTACCGGTGGCGCCCCAGCTTGGCGGCGTCGAACTGCGCCCAGGTCGGGGCCGTGGTCTCGAAGCTGGCCTGGCCGGTGTCCAGGCCCTCCTGGTAGATCGCCAGCACGCGGCCGGCGTCGCCCGGGCGCATGGCCCTGACGACGATGCCGGGTTCCTCGATCGGCTCGTTCATGTGCGTCCTTCCGGTCCGCGGATGTCAGCCCCATCCGCGAGACTTCTCCTCCATGAGCCTGCCAGAGGATTTGGACGAGTTGGCGCGAGCCGTCATCGACGAGAACCGGTACATGACCCTGGGGACGAGCGAGGCCGATCACCGGCCCCGCCTGTCGCCGGTGTACTTCACGCACGCCGGCTACCGCACGTTCTACTGGGTGTCCTCCCCGGACGCGCGGCACTCCGGCAACATCGCCGCGCGCCCGGAGGTCGCCCTCGTCATCTTCGACTCGAACGTGGAGATCGGGCAGGGCCGCGCCGTCTACGTCGACGCCGTGGCCTCCGTCGTTCCGGACGATGATCTGCCGCGGCGCTGCGCCGAGGCGTTCCCCGACGCCGGTCCGGGCGCGGTGGCCTTCCAGCCGGACGAGCTCAGCGGCGACGCCCCGCTGCGCCTCTACCACGCGGACGCGACCGGATACGAGGTTCACCTGCCGGGCCGCGACCCGCGCAACGCCGCCGGGATCGACACCCGGCGCCGCGTGCACCCGGTGAAGCAGACCTGAGGCCGCCCGTCACCCCTGGCCGGGGTCGCGCACCGCGGTGACGGCCATGGTGGCGTAAGGCATGACGAAGGAGCCCCCCATGGCGTCGACGGCCTCGCCGACGCCCTCCAGCACCCGCGCCCGGTCGGCCTCCGGGAGCCTGGTGAGCGTGCCGTGGGTGGGCATCTGGTCCAGCCACTCGTCGCGGGTGTAGGTGTGCTCCCAGTCGAACCGCCATTGCTCCGGCGCGCCGAAGCCTCCGGCGGCCCGGATCCCGTCGGCGGCCTTGGCGAACATCATCTGGTAGATCTCCATGGCCGGCCTGTCCGCGTGGACGGTGAACGGCGAGTCGGGCACGACCCGCCGGTAGACGGCGGCGAAGGCGTCCGCCACGGCGGGCGGGAGCTGGAACACGTGCCAGAACGCCGCCAGCCGGCCGCGCGGGCGCAGCACCCGCGCCGCCTTGGCCGCTCCGGCGACCGGGTCCACCCAGTGCCAGGCCGTCCCGGCGATCACGGCGTCGAAGTCCCGGCCCGCGGGGTCCCAGGACTCGAACGTGGCCTCCTCGACCTCCAGGCCGCCGCGCCGCGCGAAGGCGGCCATCCGCGCGTCGGGCTCGACGCCGAGCACCGTGCAGCCCGCCGCCTGGAACTGGCGGGCCTCGATGCCCGTGCCGCAGCCGACGTCGAGGACGTCGGGGCCGGGGCAGGCGGCGGCGATCCGCTCCACGAGGGCGTCGGGATAGCGGGGCCGGGCGCGGTCGTAGCGTTCGGGGTCCGTGCCGAAGGACTCCGCCACCTCGCGGGCGCGATGCGGCTCGGGGGACGGGTCGGTCGCTATAATGGGCATGCGCCCACTATGAATGGGCGCTTGCCCACTCGTCAAGGGGGATCCGCCGTGCCGACAGGGGTCGCCATGCGCGACGTGCGCGGGCAGCTGTTCGACGCCGCCGAACGCGTCCTGCTGCGGGAGGGGCCGAGCGCGCTGACCAGCCGGGCCGTCACCGCCGAGGCGGACTGCGCCAAGGGCGTCCTGCACCGGCACTTCGCCGACTTCGACGCCTTCCTCGCCGAGTTCGTGCTGGACCGCGTGGACCGGATGGACGCCGAGGCCGCCGCCCTCCGCGACGCCGCCGGGACCGGCACCGTCGTCGGCAACCTCTCCGCCGCCCTGAGGGCCGTCTTCGCGTCGGTCGCCGTCGCGATCCTCCCCCTCATCACCTTCCGGGACGAGCTGCGCGCCCGGCTGCGGCGGACCTGGCCGGCCGGCGTGCCGGTGCTCACCGAGGCCGTGGAGATGATCGCCTCCTACCTCGCCGCCGAGCGCGAACTCGGCCGCGTCGCGGCGGACGCCGAGGTCGACCTGCTCGCCCCCACCCTGGTCGGCGCCGCCCACCTGCTGTTCGCCGACCGGACCGCCGCCCCTCCGGACGACGAGGCCGTGCGCAGGACGGTCACCGGGGTCGTCGCGGCCGCGCTGCGCTGACCCTCCCTTACAGCCGTTCGACGACGATCCGGTCGTCCCGGACGGTCACCGGCGTGTCGAAGGCGGCGCAGGCCTTGGCGAAGCGGTCGATGATCCAGGCGCGGTCGGCGCCGGCGGCCAGGCGGGTGCGGCAGAAGTCCAGCCGGATCGGCACCGCCTCGATCCGGGACGGCCCGGCGGCGTCCAGCGTCACCAGGAACAGCAGGCCGAGGTCGTTGCGCAGCAGGGCGTCCACCGCGTAGTCGTCGATGAAGTCGCCCATGTCGAACACGACCGGCCACGCCACGGCGTGGAAGACGTGCGCGGAACTCCCGGCGACGAGCGTCGCGCCCGCGTCCACCAGCCTCCCCGCCGCGCGCCGGACGTAGGGCAGCGGCGCCGGGATCATGTTCGGCCCCCAGTGCGGCATGACCAGGACGGCGTCGTGGCCGCCGCGGAGCCGCCGGATCTCCTCCAGCAGGGAGCCGGGGACGCCCTCCTCCAGGTCGGCGAGGGCGACGCCCGGCCGGTCCGGTCCGGCGGCGAAATCGGCCGGATGGTCGGTGACGCCGACGACCGCGACCCGCACTCCCCCCGCCTCCAGGACGGCGGGCTCCCACGCCCGCGCGAGGTCCTCGCCGGCTCCGACGGTCCGGATGCCCGTCCGCCGGAGGATGTCGAGCGTGTCCGCCAGCGCGTCCGGCCCGTAGTCCAGAGCGTGGTTGTTGGCGAGCGTCACGCAGTCGACGCCGAGGTCGGCGAGGGTTTCGGCCGCGGCCGGCGGCGCGCGGAAGTGGAACGGCTTGTCCGGCGCGTCCCACCGCCGTCCGCGCCCGGACACGCAGCACTCCAGGTTCACCAGGGCGAGGTCGGCCTCGTGGAAGACCTCGCGCACCTCCTCGGAGAACAGGCCGTGCGGGCCGGACGCGGCGATCTCCTCCGCCACGCCGCGTCCGAGCATCGTGTCCCCCGCGAGAGCGATCGTGATGGCCATCGCAGAACCCCCAGGACAGTCGTGCCCTGTTCGGGGACGGCTCTCACCGGTCGCGGCGAGATCGGCGCGGCGCGCTCAGGAGAGCGCGCGGCCCGGGCCCTTCTTGATCTGGTCGACGAAGAGCCGGGCGAGCGCCTGCTGCCCGGCGACCGTCGGGTGGTAGCTGCGCGGCTCCGCTTCGAGCGCCGCGAGGTTCAGCGTCAGGCCGTTCATGTAGGCGTCGCGGCTGCCGACCTCGTGGCCGGCGAACGCGCTGTAGGCGTCCACGAACTCGACGCTGCCGTGCCGGTGCCCGGCCACCTTGCGCGCGTCGGCCTCCGTCACCGACTGCCGGATCACCCCGCCCAGTTCGTAGGCCCGCGCGTTCAGCCAGCGCTGGTCCGGCACGGTGATGTTGTCCCCGTCCACGCCGCTGACCTCGGAGAACGCTTTCGGGTAGGACATCACGACCACCCGCGCGTACGGCGCCCGCGCGGTGATCTCGGCCAGCAGGGCGGGCAGGCTCCGCCGGAGCTCGGCCATCCGCCGGGCGATCTCCTCGCCCTGCGCGGAGCAGCCCCGCCCCCACGGCAGCTTCACCACGCAGCCGGCGAGCACCCGCGAGAACCCGACGTCGTTGCCGCCGATGCTGAGGGTGACCAGGCTGGTGTCCCGTCCGATGCGGCCGATCTGCGGGGGTTCGCCGCCCCGTCCGTCCAGCACGTCCTCGGTGGTCGCGCCGGAGCACGCCCAGAACGCGGCGCCCTTCGCGAAACGGAACGCCCGTGAGACCTCGTGGAAGTACGCCTTGGACGTCCGGTGGCACCGGTCGAGCGGATTCTGGTCGCCCACGGTCGCCTCCGCCCCGACGCCCGCCGAGTACGAGTCCCCCAGCGCGACGTAGGCGCCCCGCGTCGCCACCTCGGCCGGGGTGATCGTCCGGGTGCCCGCGACGACGGGGTCGGCGCGCCGCTCGGGGTCCGGAGCGTGGCACCCGGCCCCGAACACCTCGCACCGCGCCGCCGGCATCGCCACCAGGGGGACGACCGCCAGCGCCAGCAGCAGCGCCAGGAGCGCGAGCGCGGCCCCCCGCTCGCCAAGACGGCCCCGCACCCACGCGACCGGGCTGATCATCGCTCTCCTCCGTGCACGCACCGGACGTCCATGGGCCAGACGTCCGCCGGGCGCCCCAGGTTCCCGCCTTTACATTGTAGATCTTTAACTGGGACGCCCGAGCGGCGCCCACATGACCAGCCGGGGGCCCAGCTCGTGCAGGCCGGCCTCGACCTCGGCGTCCCAGTAGGCCGCGATCCCCGGCCCCCACCGCTCCCGCGGCAGTTCCGCGAACCCGTGCCGGGCGTACCAGGGGCCGTTCCACGGGACGTCCCGGAACGTGAGCAGGCTGACTCCGGGCGCCCCGGCCGCGGCGGCCCGCGCCTTGACCTCCTCCAGGAGCAGAACGCCGATCCCGCGCCCCACCAGGTCTCCGCGCACCGAGATCTGCTCCAGGTGCGCGGCCCCGTCGACCTCCTCGACGGCGGCGAACCCGACCGGCGGGTCCCCCGCCACCACGATCTCCGCGCCCTTCCCGATCACCTGCTCGACCACGGTCGGGCCCGGCGGGAACACGATCCCGATCTCGCGGAACATCGCGTCCCCCGAGTTCTCGATCTCCGCCAGCCCCGGCAGGTCCTCGGCCCGCGCCGTCCTGACCTCATGTCCCATGCCGCGATCGTAGGCGCTCCCCCGGACCCCGTCCTCCCGATTATCCGGCCCCTGGTCAGGCGTAGAAGCGCATGTGCCAGTCCATCGGCGGCTCGCCGTAGGAGTCCGCGGGCGGGCTCGGGCCGAACTCGACGGCGCTGCCCTCGGCGAGGACGGCGATGGTCCCGGCGGCCTCGACGCCCGCGCGCCAGTGCTCGGGGACGGCCCGCGAGCCGTACCGGGCGCCGAGGAGGTTCCCGCAGACGGCCCCCGTGGAGTCGCTGTCGCCGGAGTGGTTGACGGCGAGCAGCATCCCGCGCGGGACGATCTCCAGCGGGTACCCGCCCGCGGCCTCGGCGGCGAGCGCGGCGTGGACCGCGATGGCGAGGGCCTCCGGACCGGTGAACCCGCCGCCGAGGCTCTCCAGCCGCTCGGGCGCCGGGCCGCTGAGCGGCAGCGCCAGCGCCTTCTCCAGCGCCGCCGACGTCTCTTCGTGCCCGGCGTGCTTGCGGAGCTCCGCCATGGCGACCCTCAGCGCGTCGGCGAGGGCGGCGCCGTGGACGAGCGCCGACACCGCCACGGCGAGCGTGCCCGCGGGGAGGCGGCCGGACGGGTGGCCGTGGGTGAGCGCCGCCGTGCCCTGCCCCCGGGCGAAGACGGCCCCCGGGTCGGGATGCCCGAAACCGCACGGCGCGGCCCGGACCGTGCCGGCGGAGCCCTTGGAGTCGTTGACGGGCTCGTCCACCGTGCCGAGCGGCCACCCCGGCTTGCCGCGCTCCGCCGCCCTGCGCAGCGCGGCGAGGGTGGTGCGGCCGGCGCCGCGTCCGGCCGTCACCGCCGGGTCGCGCAGCGCCGGACCGCTCACCGGCGAGTCCTGCTCCGGGACCCGCTCGCCCTGGGCGCGGAGCCACGCGAGGTAGTTCGCCTGCGCCAGCCCGAAGTACGCGCCGCCGATCCCCCTCGCCCGGGCCCGGATGGACGCCTGGACGCCCGCCTGCGCGGTGAGCAGGCTCAGCTGCGTCGCCTCCCCGATCTCCGCGCGCCGGGGAAGCCCGGTCACGCCCGCCGGTCCGCAGGCCGCGCGGATCTCGGCGAGCGACATCCCCTCCACGGGACGTCCGAGCGCCTCACCGACCGCCCCTCCGAACAGGCACCCCAGCATCCGATCGCCCGCCGTGTCCGCCATTCCCGACACGCTACCGATCCCGCCCCGCCGCACCGCCCTGGAAACCCGCACCGGCGGCCCCCGGCCCCCCTCCGCCGGCAGGGTGGCGGCTCCCTCCCGGAGGGGAGCCGGATCACGCGCACGAGGGAGGCCCCGCACCGGGCGCAGGCCCTTCACTGTCCGTGCAGGCAACCGCACGACCGGAAGGGCGAACATGCTGAGGAACGCAACGGCGGTGGTCCGCCGGATGCACGGCCATACCGTCGAGGACGCGCCGCGGTGGGCGGTCGTCTCCGCCTACGCCGCGAGCCTGGTGGTCCTGCCGTCCTGCGTCTGGCGGATCGCGCTGGGCTTCGGCGCTCCGATCGGGCCGCTCCGCGGGGACGCGAGCGACGCGCGGGGCGACGTCCCCGCCTGGCTCCCGATGTGGGGATACACGATCTTCCTCAGCGTCCTCAGCGAGGCGCTGGCCTTCCTCGCCGTCGGCCTCGTCTCCCGGTGGGGCGAGGTCGTCCCGCGCCGGGTCCCCGGGCTCGGCGGGCGCAGGGTGCCGGTCCTGGCCGCCGCCGTCCCGGCGGGCGCGGGCGCCGCCCTCCTCACCGTGGGAACGCTCGTCGCCCTGCCCGGCTTCAACGACTTCACCGCCCCGGACGGGACCGCGGTGCGGCTCGAAGGCTGGAGGCTCGTCCTCTTCGCCGCCTCCTACGGCCCTCTCGTGGCCTGGGGTCCCCTCCTGGCAGCCGCGACCATCGCCTACTGCCTCCGCCGCAGACAGCGCCCCTCCCCCGCCGCCCTGACCACGCGCTGAACAGCCAACACCAGAACAGGGCCGCCCCGGCCAGCTCCCCACACCGCTGGGACAGCTAGCCCGTGGCGGCCTCGGGCTTTTGGGCATAGAGCGCGTCCCTGGCAGGAGACCCAGTGCGCGCCGGCAGTGACACAGCGATGCGCCGCGGCCCTTTGCAGGCTGTTACGGGTCAGCTGGGCGCCCTTACCCAAGCGAACCACCGGCCACGACCTGAGGGCACTGAAATTGGGCTGCGTCCGGGACGTGGCCGGGGGCATGCTGAGGCATGGCGTGGAAGCTGACCGGCGATGTCGAAGAGTTCCTGGCGCGCGCGGAGGGATTCTTGTGCGCCGATCCTGTGGCGAACACTGTGCCGCTGACGGTGACCAAGGCGATCCGGACCCTGGGGCCCGGCCTGTACCCGAAGGCGCTGTTCGGCTGGTGGACGGCGGGTGGCGACGTCGCGGGCACCTGCGTGTGGACGGGGCCGTATCCGGTCCTGCTGAGCGCGATGCCGGGGCCTGCGGCGTCGGAGTTGGCCGAGGTTCTGGCCGGACGCGAGCCGGCGGTCCCCGGCGTCAACGGGACGCAGGAGACCGCCGAGAACTTCGCGGACGCGTGGACCCGCCGGACCGGAAGCCCGGCCCGCGTCGCGCGGCACGAGCGGCTCCACCGGCTGGCGGGTCTCGACATGCCGGACCCGCCGCCGGAAGGCGCCGCGCGCGTCGCGGACGTCGGCGACCAGGATCTGGTGCGCGACTGGTACGCGGCGTTCCGCCGTGACGCCGGCGGCCACGGCGACCCGAACACGGCGATGATCGACGGGCGGCTCGCGGAGGGCGGCATCGTGCTGTGGGAGGCGGGCGGACGCCCGGTGGCCCTGGCGGGACGGACGCCGGCGATCGCGGGAACGGCGCGCGTGGCGCCCGTCTACACCCCCGCCGAGCACCGCCGCCGCGGCTACGGGGCCGCGGTGACCGCCGCCGTCACCCGCGCCGCCCAGGACGCCGGCGCCGAGGAGGTCGTGCTGTTCACCGACCTCGCCAACCCGACCAGCAACAGCGTCTACCACCGCCTCGGCTACCGCCCGGTCGAAGACCGCCTCGTCCTCGCCTTCCCGTCACCCACCCGCCCCTGAAGCGGCCATTCCCGCCGATCGCTCCCGGCGGGCCGGTGGGCGTGTTCGGTCTGGGCTGGGGTTCGCGGGGTCGGTGGGCCGGTGTTGCCGGCGGGGCGTCGTCGGCCGGGGGCTACTTGACGCCGGCCTCCTTCATGTCGCGGAGTTCGCGCTTGAGTTCCTTGATCTCGTCGCGGAGGCGGGCGGCCAGTTCGAACTGCAGGTCGGTGGCGGCCTGGTGCATCTGGTCGGTCATCTGCTCGATGAGGCCCTCCAGCTCCTCGCGGGGGCGCTCGCCGACCAGGTCGGCGGCGTGGCGGCCGGCCTCCCTGGTGCGGGACGCGAGGCCGGGGACGGGCGCCTTGCCGCGGCTCTGCTGGCGGCCGGCGCCGCCGATCAGGGTCTCGGTGTCGGCGTCCTCGCGGGCGAGGGAGTCGAGGATGTCGGCGATGCGCTTGCGCAGCGCCTGCGGCTCGATGCCGTGCTCCTCGTTGTAGGCGCGCTGCTTGGCGCGGCGCCGGGTGGTCTCGTCGATCGCCCGCTCCATGGACGGGGTGACGGTGTCGGCGTACATGTGGACCTGGCCCGACACGTTGCGGGCCGCGCGGCCGATCGTCTGGATGAGGGACGTCTCCGAGCGCAGGAAGCCCTCCTTGTCGGCGTCGAGGATCGCCACGAGGGAGACCTCGGGCAGGTCGAGGCCCTCGCGGAGGAGGTTGATGCCGACGAGGACGTCGAAGTCGCCGGCGCGCAGCTCGCGCAGCAGCTCGATGCGGCGCAGGGTGTCGACCTCGCTGTGCAGGTAGCGGACCTGGATGCCGAGTTCGAGGAGGTAGTCGGTGAGGTCCTCGGCCATCTTCTTGGTGAGGGTGGTGACGAGGACGCGCTCGTCGCGCTCGGTGCGCTCGCGGATCTCGTGGATGAGGTCGTCGATCTGGCCCTTGGTGGGCTTGACGACGATCTCCGGGTCGATCAGGCCGGTGGGGCGGATGACCTGCTCGACGACGTCGCCCTTGACGCGGTTCATCTCGTAGGGGCCGGGCGTCGCCGACAGGTAGACGGTCTGGCCGATCCGGTCGAGGAACTCCTCCCACTTCAGCGGGCGGTTGTCCATGGCGGACGGCAGCCGGAACCCGTGCTCGACCAGCATCCGCTTGCGGGACGCGTCGCCCTCGTACATGGCGCCGATCTGCGGGACCGTCTGGTGGGACTCGTCGACGACGAGGAGGAAGTCTTCGGGGAAGTAGTCGAGGAGGGTGTTCGGGGCGGTGCCGGGGCCGCGGCCGTCGATGTGCCGGGAGTAGTTCTCGATGCCGGAGCAGGTGCCGACCTGCCGCATCATCTCGATGTCGTAGGTGGTGCGCATGCGCAGGCGCTGCGCCTCCAGCATCTTGCCCTGCCGCTCCATCACGGCGAGCGTCTCCTCCAGCTCGGCCTCGATCTGGCCGATGGCCCGCTCCATGCGCTCGGGGCCCGCGACGTAGTGGGAGGCGGGGAAGACGTACAGCTCCTCGTCCTCGGTGATCAGCTCGCCGGTGAGCGGGTGCAGGGTGGCGAGCTTCTCGATCTCGTCGCCGAACATCTCGATCCGGACGGCGAGCTCCTCGTACTGCGGGATGATCTCGACGGTGTCGCCGCGGACGCGGAAGGTGCCGCGGGTGAAGGCGAGGTCGTTGCGGGTGTACTGCATGCCGACGAGCTGCCGGAGCAGGTCGTCGCGGTCGATCTCCTGGCCGACCTTCAGCCGGACCATCCGGTCGACGTACTCCTGCGGCGTGCCCAGGCCGTAGATGCAGGACACGGACGCGACGACGACGGTGTCGCGGCGGGTGAGCAGCGAGTTGGTCGCCGAGTGCCGCAGCCGGTCGACCTCGTCGTTGATCGAGGAGTCCTTCTCGATGTAGGTGTCGGTCTGCGGGATGTACGCCTCGGGCTGGTAGTAGTCGTAGTACGACACGAAGTACTCGACGGCGTTGTTCGGCAGCATCTCGCGCAGCTCGTTGGCGAACTGGGCGGCGAGGGTCTTGTTCGGCTGCATGACGAGGACGGGCCGCTGCAGCTTCTCCACCAGCCACGCGATCGTGGCGGTCTTGCCGGTGCCGGTCGCGCCGAGCAGCACGTTGTCCTTCTCACCGGCCGAGACGCGGGCGGCGAGCTCGGCGATCGCCTGCGGCTGGTCGCCCGACGGCGTCATCTCGGTGACGACCTCGAACGGCGCCACGCGGCGCCGCAGGTCCGTGACTGGGCGCATCGACACTCCCCCTGGATTCGGCCATCTCCCTGCTCTCCCAACTGTATGCAGGGGCTCCGACATTCCGCGGCCGCGCGCGGGGGCCGCGGTCCCGGCTCAGGAGGCGGGCAGCGGGAGCCGGGCCCGGACGGCGTAGCCGCCGGCGCGGGGGCCGGCGTCGAAGCTGCCGCCGAGGGCGGTGACGCGCTCGCGCAGCCCCACCAGGCCGTTCCCGCCGGAGGGCAGCCGGTGCTCGGGCCCGGCCGTGGGCGGTTCGTTGGCGATCTCCACCTCGACCGCCTCCGGGAGGAGGCCGAGCTCCACGCGGGTGGCGGCGGCGCCGGCGTGCTTGTGGACGTTGGTGAGGGCCTCCTGCACGAGCCGGTAGACCGTCCGGCCGACGGCGGCGGGCATGGGGCGCTCCTCGCCGCGGATCGTCAGGTCCACGCGCAGGCCCGCGGCGCCGGACTGGCCGACCAGCTCGCGGAGGTGCGCCAGCGTCACCACCTGCTGCGGAAGGGCCTCCTCCCCCTGCCGGAGCACTCCGACGACGTGGCGGAGCTCCTCCAGCGCCTGGCGCCCCATGTCGCCGATGACCGAGGCGGTCTCGGCGGCCCGCGCCGGGTCGCGGACGGCGATCGCCTTCAGCGCGCCCGCGTGGACGACCATCACGCTGATGCGGTTGGCGACCACGTCGTGCATCTCGCGCGCGATGCGGGTGCGTTCCTCCCCCCGGGCGCGCTCCGCGAGCAGGTGCTGCTCGCGTTCGAGCCTCGCCGCGCGTTCCTGGAGCGAGGCCAGGAGCTGCTTGCGCGCGCCCATGTAGAGGCCCAGCAGGACGGGGACCCCGACGAACGCGATCCCGAAGATCGACTGGGCGAGGAAGGACTCCGTCGCCGCGGTCGGGGCCGGGAAGACCAGGCTGGCGACGTAGCCGCCGAGCGCGATCGCCACCACCGTGCGGCGGGACGCGGTGTAGGCGGCGAGCGAGTACAGGACGATCAGGGTGCTGAACGCTCCGGCGCCCGTGACGGTGCCGTAGACCACCGCGAACACGGCCAGCCCGACCGGGTGGGAGCGCCGCACGATCAAGGCCAGGCCGAGCACGACGCTGCAGGCGGACACGACGGGCGGGGGCAGCCAGAACTTCTGGTCAGCGAACCACAGGAAGACGCCGTCGAGCACCGCGAACGACACGGCGATCGCGATGTCGAACGCACGGGAACGCCGGGTGGGCCATGCCCCCGACCACCATCCCCGTACGCGCATGGCGACGAGCCTATAGCGATCGGAAGGGCGCCTGTCTCCCCCGCGAGCGAAGCCCTTACCTGCAGGGCTTTCAAAGCGAATGGGCGCTGTGGTTACGATGACCGCGCCGGTCGTGCCGTTCGGGGGGGACGACCCTTCAGCGTCCCCGACGCCCCGGCGCCGACAAGGACGGGGAAACCGCACAATGGCCCGATTCGCCGACTGGTTCGGGAAGAACGCCGACGCAGTGATCGCGCTGGTCCTGGCGATCGTCGTGGCGGTGCTCGGCCTCGGGGTGAACCTGCCGAACGAGACCGAAATCACCAACAGCGGGATCCTCGCGGTGATCGGCCTGCTGGCGACGTCGGTGCTGCGCGACCGCGGGCGGCGGATCCCGGTCGAGGCGGAGGTGCGCGACACGCTGCGCGCCTCGTCGGCCACGCTCGGCGAGCTCGACGCCAAGCTGACCCACATCGAGGAGTTCGAGGGCGTCCTGGCCGACACCAAGCGCGCGCTGGACGAGACCACGGTCGTGCGGGTCATCAGCGGGGCGCAGGTGGCGCAGGTCCTGGCGGAGGCCCGCCGCGACACCGACCGGTGGTTCTTCAAGGGCGGGACGGGCACCTACATCCGCGCGCGCACGCTGCCCGAGTGCGTGGCCGCCGCCCGCCGGGAACGGCGGACGCTGCTGTTCCGCCTGGAGATCCTCGACCCCACGAACGTGGAGGTGTGCGAGGCGTACGCGCGCCACCGCCGCTCGGTGTCGGACGGACCGGACGCCACGGGCGAGCCGTGGACGCTGGAGCGCACCCGCAAGGAGGCGTACGCCACGATCCTGGCGGCGTGCTGGCACAAGCAGCGGTTCGCGATGCTCGACATCGACATCGGCCTCGCGCAGACGATGACGACCCTGCGCTACGACCTCGCGTCCTCGCGTGTGGTGGTCACCCGCGACGACCCGCGCGGCGAGGCCCTGGTCGTCGACAGCGCCAAGTTCTACTACAGCTGGGTGAGCGCGGAACTGCAGACCAGCCTCGACCAGGCGCGGCGCGTCCCGGTCGAGCAGGCCAGGCTGGCGCCCCTGGACGACGAGCCGACCGTGGAGGAAGCGCGCAAGCTCTTCGAGGTCATCGGAATCGACCTCGCGCAGGGCTATACCGACCGCGACGTCATCGAGATCATACGAAAGGCCCTGCGGGCCAAGGACCCCTACGAGTGACCCCGCCTGGGTCGGGCGGGGCCGGGGGGGACGGCCGGTGCGGAGGGGTGTCGGCGAAAGGTGAGGCCGCCGGAGTGAAGTACGAGGAGATCCGCGAGGAGATCCACGCCGGTACCGCGGCGCGGACGCTGCCGGCGTGGGCGGGGCGGATCCTCGGCGGAGCCCTGGAGGACGCCGCGGCGGGCCGCTCCTCCGTTCCCGCGGTGCGGCATCCCCTGGGCTTCCTGTGCCTTCCCCTGGAGCGCAGCGGCGACTTCGGGGTGTGCCTGCACATCTGGACGCCGGAGGTGCGTCCGGCGCCGTCCACCACGTCGCCGGTCCACTGCCACAGCTGGGACCTGCTCAGCTTCGTCCTGTACGGGACGGTCCGGAACGTGCGGATGGACGTCAGCGAGGCTTCCGCAACGGGGACGCAGCAGGTCTTCGAGGTCGTGAGCCAGGGCGACCTGGACGAGCTGAGGGCGACCGGGAGGGCCGTCCACTGCGCCCCCGCCAGGTCCAGCACGCACCGGACCGGGGAGTCGTACACCCTGCCCGCCGGTGTCTTCCACAGCACGCTCATAGAGGACGGGCTGGACGCCGCCACGGTCGCCCTCGGCCGGCAGACGCCGGGCGGGGGCGACCTGTCGCTCGGTCCTCTGGACGTTCCCAGCCACAAGGTGCGCCGCTCGCTTTCCGACCACGCCGACACCCTGCGGGCCCTGCGGCGCTCGGCCCGCAGGATCGCCGCAGCCCACTGCTCACCGCGCCGGTAGCCGGACGCCGGATCCCACTGGAGAGGCCCGATGAGACCCACGACCCCGTCAGCGGCCCTTCCGGTCGATCTCTCCGAGGCCCGCCGCGTGGCGGTGGAGGCGGCGGAGGCGGCGGGCGCGCTGCTCAGCGCCCGTGTGGACGGCCCTCTCGGCGTGCGGCCGAAGGGCGCGGGCGGGGACGTGGTGACCGAGCTGGACACGGCCGCCGAGGATCTGATCGTCGGGCGGCTGCGGGCCGCGTACCCGGGGCACCGGATCATCGCCGAGGAGTCCGGGATCCTCGACGGCGCGCCCGGCGAGGAGATGGTCTGGCTCGTCGACCCGCTGGACGGCACCAACAACGTGGCGATCGGCATGCCGGTGTACGCGGTCGGGCTCGCGTTGTGCGCGCGCGCCGAGCCGGTCCTGGGCGTCGTGCACGACCCGGTGAGCGGCCGGACGTGGTCGGCGGTGCGCGGGCGGGGCGCCCTGGGCCCGGAGGGGCGGCCCCTGACGCTGGCCGACCGCCCCCGGCCGGGGCGGGAGAGGAACCCGCTGCTGGCCTGGACGCAGGGCCACCAGGTCGGCGCGGGCGATCCGGTGGCGTTCGCCATGCGCTCGGCCCTGGAGCTGCGGTGCGCGCGCATGCTGCAACTGTGGGCGCCGCTGGTGGCGTGGACGATGCTGGCGCGCGGCGACATCGACGGCATCGTCGGGTACCTGCCCGAGATCGTGGACCTGCCCGCCGGGATGCTGGTGGCGGCCGAGGCGGGCGCCGAGCTGCGCCGCCTGGACGGCGCCCCGTACGAGCTGGGCATCGACCGCCCGGCGTCCGAGCTGGGCTTCGTGGCGGCGCGTCCCGAACTGCTCGACCGGCTCCTGGAGACCACGGCGAAGATCGACCCGCAGGGCGGGCGCGCCTCCCTCGCCCGGTGAGCCCTTCCCCGGGCGTGCTCAGCCGGTCAGCAGGAGGACTCCGACGGCGGCGGCCGAGCCCGTCACGGCCAGGACCGTCCCCGCCAAGACGAACGTGCGCATCGGCACGCGCACGTCCCAGCGCCGGCACCACTCGAACCACAGCAGCGTGGCCAGCGACCCCCAGGGCGTGATGACGGGCCCCACGTTCGTCCCGACGAGCAGGGACAGCAGCTGGTCCTTGTTCGGGGCGGGCACGGCCGATTCCCCTGCCACGTAGGCGGGGAGGTTGTTGAGGACGTTCGACAGCCCCGCCCCCGAGAACGCCGCCCGGACCGCCCCGGCCGTTCCGCCGTCCTCGCCGATCAGTGCGCGCATGGCGTCGTCCAGCCCGAAACGCTCCAGAGTGGGGACGACGAGGAACAGCCCGGTGACGAACACCATGAGCTGCCAGGGGATGAGAGCGGGGCGCAGCGCCGACCGGTCGCGCACGGCGAAGGCGACCACGGCCACGACGGCGGCGGCGGTCGCGGCGACGCCGAGCTGGATCCCGGTGTGCACGCCGGCGAGGATCGCCCCGATGAACAGCAGGCACGCGGCGCCGGTGGCGGAGAACAGCACCCGGTCCTGGACGGGCGCCGGAGCGGGCGGGTCGTAGGTCTCCTCCCCGCGCATCCGCCGCCGCCAGTAGAAGACCCACAGCAGGACCATGGTCACGGCCAGGACCGCCAGCTGCGGCGCCCACATGCGCGCGGCGAACGCCCGGGTCTCCAGCGCCACGCGGTCGGCGGCGAGCAGGTTGGTCAGGTTGGACACCGGGAGGAGCAGGCTCGCGGTGTTGGCCAGCCACACCGTCGTCATGGCCAGCGGGAGGGTCGCGATCCGCGCGCGCGCCGCAAGGGCCAGCATGACGGGGGTCAGCAGTACCGCGGTCGTGTCCAGGTTGAGGAAGACGGTGGTGAGCGACGCGAACGCCACGCACAGCAGGAACAGCGCGGCGTAGTTGCCGCGGCCGGCCTGGGCCATCCGCTGCGCGATCGCGTCGAAGACCCCTGCCTCCTTGGTCAGCTCCGCCAGGATGATGACGCTGAACAGGAAGAGCAGCAGGGGCGCGATCCGTCCGACGCTGGAGCGGGCCGTGTCGGCGGGCAGCAGGCCGGTGGCGACGAACACCAGACCGAGCCCCAGGACGGCGATGCGGATCCAGTCGAGGACGCCCAGGGAGCCCGCGGCGCGGCGGAGGGCCTCGGTCGGAGGGGGCGGCACGCGCGTCATGATTCCACAGGCGGCCGGATGACTGCGTTCCGGCCGTGCTCCGCGCGATACTGGCGCCATGACGACCCCCGGCCACCCCCAGGAGCGCCCGACCGACTTCTTCATCAGCTACTCGCCGGCCGACGAACGGTGGGCGTCGTGGATCGCCTGGCAGCTGGAGGCCGCCGGGCACCGCACGATGATGCAGGCGTGGGACTTCGTGCCCGGGACCAACTTCATCGACTACATGGACCGGGGCCTGTCGGAGGCCAAGGTCGTGGTGGCGGTGCTGTCGCGCAACTACCTGCGCTCGCGGTACGGGCGGATGGAGTGGATGGCGGCGCTGCGGGCCGACCCGGACGACCCGGCGCGCAAGCTGGTCACGGTCCGCATCGAGGACTGCCCGATCGACGGCCTGCTCTCCACGATCACCTACGTGGACCTGGTGGGGGTGGACGACCCGGACGAGGCGCGGCGGCTGCTGACGCGCCGGATCCAGGAGGCCCTCGCCGGCCACGCGCGCCCCCTCGACGGCCCTGGCTTCCCCGGAGCCGGGCAGAACCGCCCCGGGCCGCTTCCCGGTGGCCGGGAACCGCTGATAGGCCGTCTGGAGGAGACTGACGGACCCGGAAGCGGGGGCGGGGGCGGCCGGCCCGGGCCTGCCGGAGAGCGGCCCGCCCGGCGGGCGCCCGTCGCCGCGCCCGCGTTCCCCGCGGCCGACACCGGGCACGAGCCGCGCGAGCACCTGACCGTCCTGCACGTCTCCGGTCCCCGCTTCGGCCGGACGCTGGCCGAGCCCGGCGAGCCGACCACCGCGGTGGAGCTGCAGGACCGGATCTGGAGCGACGTGACGCGGCTGGCCGACGCCGGAGTGCCGCGGCCCGACCTGCTCGTCGTCACCGGGAACCTCACCCACTCGGGAAGCCGCAAGGAGTTCGCCGAGGCGCTGTCGTTCCTGACGAGCCTGCGCGCGCTGCTGGGGCTGGAGGCGCAGCGCGTCGTGGTGGTGCCCGGCACCCACGACGTCACCCGCGCGGCCTGCCAGGCGTACTTCTCCAGCTGCGAGGCCGACGACATCGAGCCGCAGCCGCCGTACTGGCCCAAGTGGCGGCACTACGCGGGCCTGTTCAAGGAGTTCTACCAGGGCATCGACGCGCTCATCTTCGACAGCGCCCAGCCGTGGACGCTGTTCCCCGTCCCCGACCTGAAGGTCGTGGTGGCGGGGCTCAACTCGACGCTGCCGCAGTCCCACCGCGAGGAGGACCGCTACGGGCGCGTCGGCCAGGCGCAGGCCGCCTGGTTCAACCAGCGGCTGCGGCACTTCGAGGACGAGGGCTGGCTTCGCCTCGGCGCCGTCGAGCACACGCCCATCGCGGGCGAGCCGGGCGCGCTGCGCGATCCCGAGACGGTGGAGACGCTCCTCGCCGCCCACATCAACCTGTTCTTCCAGGGGACCGAGTCGGAGTACGGCGCCGTCCCCGTGCTGGCCACCGGCGACGTCCCGTGCGTCCCGGCGCTGGGCCCCGGCCGGCACCAGCTCGTCGTCGTGCGCGGTGACGGGCTGGAGCGCTGGATCCCCGAGGACGCCGCCAGGCGCGGCCCGGAACGCCTCGAACGGTCCTGGACGGCCGTGGGCGGAACGTTCCCGCCGCCCCTCGCGCAGACCCCTCCCGCGCCTCCCTCCCCCGAACTCGGACCCGGCGGCGACGGCACCGCCGACCCCGTCCCCGATCCC
The DNA here is from genome assembly GCF_040653135.1 of Actinomadura sp. NPDC048021. NCBI lineage: Bacteria > Bacillati > Actinomycetota > Actinomycetes > Streptosporangiales > Thermomonosporaceae > Actinomadura > Actinomadura sp. NPDC048021. The sequence goes on along the minus strand of NZ_JBEZJQ010000021.1, from coordinate 72,689 downwards.
ACGGGGCGCCTGCTCGACCGCCTGACAGAGGCGTGCGAGACGCGCTTCGAGCGCGCCACCATCCGGCGCATCGTCCCGCCCGCGCGCGAGGACGGCCGCTCCGACCCGCCGCACCTCCTGCTCACCCACCTGGAGGACGGCTTCGTGCGCCAGTACCGCATCGGCGCCCACGTGGGGCAGGTGACCGAGGCGGACGTGGACGCGTTCGTCCGGCACGTGCACGCCGACGGCACCGACCACGGCTCGGAACTGGTGTACCTGGGGCCGGCCCCGGCCCGGTCCCTGCGCGACGACGCGCTGCGCCGCGGCATCCGGGTGCGCAGCCTCACCGAGTTCCAGGGCCTGGTCGACCTCTCGGAGTACGTCGCGGCCCAGACGGGGCGGCTGTCCGCCGGCGGGCTCTACCCGCCGGCCCTGTACGTCCCCCAGCGCTACCGGGAACTCGACCGGTTCCTCCCGGAGAGCGGCCCTGGCGACGGGCGCCGGTCGGGCGCGGACGTCCACGACGACGTGGTCGGCGAGATGCTGCGGCTGCTGGCCGCCGACCACGGGCGGTTCCTGCTGCTGCTCGGCGACTTCGGCCGCGGCAAGACCTTCGCCCTGCGGGAGCTGGCCCGCCGCATCCCGGAGGAGCTGCCGCACGTCGTCCCGATCCTCATCGAGCTGCGGGCGCTCGACAAGGCGCACTCCGTGGACGGCCTGGTCGCCGCGCACCTGGCCAACCACGGCGAGGAGCTGATCGACCTCAAGGCGTTCCACTACATGCTCCGCCAGGGCCGCATCGTCCTGCTCTTCGACGGGTTCGACGAGCTGGTGACGCGGATGACCTACGACCGGGCCGCCGACCACCTCGACACGCTGCTGCAGGCCGCCCAGGACAAGGCGAAGATCGTCGTGGCGAGCCGGACGCAGCACTTCAAGTCCCAGGCGCAGGTGCTCACCGCCCTCGGCGAGAAGGTCGGCGTCCTGCCGCACCGCCGCGTCCTCTCCCTGGAGGAGTTCACGCCCCCGCAGGTCCGCTCGTACCTGGTGAACCGGTACGGCGACGAGGACGCCGCCGAGGACCGGCTGACCCTGCTGGCCGGGATCGAGGAGCTGCTGGCGCTGACGTCCAACCCGCGGATGCTGTCGTTCATCGCCGACCTGCCCGAGGAGCGGCTGCGCGCGGTCGCGCAGGCGCGCCGCGCCGTCAGCCCCGCCGACCTCTACCAGGAGATCCTGTCGTCCTGGCTCGCGTACGAGGCCGAGCGGGTCGGCGGCGCGGGCGGCCCGTCCGGGCTGGAGGTCGACGACATGTGGCAGGCCGTGGGGACGCTCGCGCTGCGGCTGTGGGAGGGCAACGAGCAGTTCCTGCGGCTCGCCGAACTGGCCGACGTCGCCGACGCCCTCACCGGCCTCGCCGGGGGACGGATGTCGCCGCACCAGGTGACCCACGCCGTCGGCGCCGGAAGCCTGCTCGTGCGCACCCCCGAAGGCCTGTTCGGCTTCATCCACACGTCCGTCATGGAGTGGCTCGTCGCCCGGCACATCGCGGACGAGTTCGCCAAGGGCGAGGAACCGGCCGCCCTCGGCCGCCGCGCCCTGACCCAGCTCGCCGTCGACTTCCTCTGCGACCTCGCCGACACCCGCGCCTGCCAGGAATGGACGGCCCGGGTGCTCGCCGACCCCGAGGCCGACGACATCGCCCGCGCCAACGCGATCCGCATCACGACGCGGCTGCGCACCCCCGCCCACACCGACCTGCGCGGCGCCCGCCTGCAGGGCGAGGACCTGTCCTACCGCGACCTCCAGGAGGTCGACCTCACCGGCGCCGACCTCACCGACGCCCAGCTCGTGGGCGCGAACCTCTCGCGCGCCGTCCTGCGCGACGCCTCGCTCGCCGGGGCGCGCCTGGACGAGGCCACCCTGACCGGCGCCGACCTGCGCGGCGCCGACCTGTCCCGGGCCCGCCTGGCCCGCGCCGACCTGCGGGACGTCGCCGTCGAGGGCAGCCGCTGGACCCGCGCCGCCCTCGTCGACGCCGCGCTCCCCGACCGCGTCGCGGCCGCCCCCGAACTGCGCGAGGCGGCGATCGCGCCGGGCCGCCCGATCGACATCCAGGTCGCGCCGGCCGCGGTGGGCGTCCCCTACGGCTTCCACTTCCAGACCAGCCGCCTCCCCCAGCCGCTCGCCTACAGCCCCGCGGGCTCCGTCCTGGCCATCGGCAGCGAGGACGGCGGCGTCCTCGTCTGCGACGCCGTCACGGGCACGCCGCTGCGCAACCTCCAGGGCCACACCGACCGCGCCTACGCGGTCGCCTTCGACGGCGCGGGCGGCCTCCTGGCGAGCGGGTCCGCCGACGGCTCCGTCCGCCTGTGGGACCTCGCCACCGGCCACACCGCGCACACCTTCGCCGTCCACCCCGACGGCGTGTGGCCCCTGGTCGTCGGGGGACGCTCCCCCGCGGGCGGCGACCTCGTCGCCGCCGGCGCCGCCGACGGGACCCTCCGGGTGTGGGACACCGTGTCCGGCCGGCTCCTGCACGAGCTGCCCGGGCACACCGCCCCCGTCTACACCGCCGTGTTCGACCCCGCAGGCTCGCTCATGGTCACCGGCGACGCGGGCGGCACGCTGCGCGTCTGGGACCTCGCTACCGGCGCGCTGCGCCGGGAGTTGGCCGGCCACCACGGCGCGGTGTTCCGCGCCGTGTTCCACCCTGACGGCTCCCTGCTCGCCGCCGGGGACGAGGCGGGCGTCGTCCGGCTCTGGGACATCCGCACCGGCGAGATCCGCCAGGAGCTCCTCGGCCACACCGGCCGCGTCTACGCCATCGCGTTCCACCCGGACGGGGCCCTCCTGGTCACCGGCGACACCGACGGGTCCGTCCGCATCTGGGAGGACGGACGGCAGCGCGGCGCCCTCACCGGCCACGGCGGAGGGATCTACCAGGCCGGCTTCAGCCCGGACGGCGGCCGCCTCGCCACCGCCGACAGCGCCGGGTCCGTCCGCCTGTGGGACCCGCTCACCGGCCGGCAGCGCCTCGAACTGGCCGGGCACCGCGGCGCCGTGTGGCCGTTCGCGTTCCGCCCGGACGGCTCCCAGCTCGCCACCAGCAGCAACGACGGCACGGCGCGGCTGTGGGACGCCGAGACCGGCCAGTGCCGCGTCGTGCTGCGCGGCCACGGCCGCCGCGTCACCGGCGTGGCGTTCAGCCCCGACGGCGGCATGCTCGCCGCCAGCGGCAACGACGGCCTGGTCCGGCTCTGGGACCCGCGCACCGGCCGGATGATCCGCGAGCTGCGCGGCGTCGCCGACAACCTCACCTCCGCGGCGTTCAACACCCGCGACTCGCAGCTCGCCACCGCCACCAACGACGGCGGCGTCCACCTGTGGCAGGCCGGGACGGGCACGTTCGAACGCGAACTGAACGTCGAGACCGACCACGTCTGGGCGCAGGCGTTCGCGCCTTCCGGGGACGTCCTCGCCACCGCCAACGACGACGACTCCGTCCGGCTCTGGTACTGGACGAGCGGCCGCGAGATCGTCAACCTCGCCGACCACCGGGGCCGCGTCCGCTCCATCGACTTCCAGCCCGGCGGCGCCCTGGTCGCCACCGGCTGCGACGACGGCGTCGTCCGCCTCTGGAGCCCCAGCACGGGCGAACTCTCCGCCGCGCTGCGGGGCCACGGCGACCGCGTGTACCAGGTGTCGTTCTCACCGTCCGGGGAGACGCTCGCCAGCGCCGGCAACGACGGGACCGTCCGCCTCTGGGACCCGTCCACGGGCGACCTCCTGCACACCCTCACCGAGCACACCGGGCGCCTGTGGACGACCGCGTTCCACCCGTCCGGGGCGATGCTCGCCAGCGCGGGCGACGACCTCGTCGTGCGCCTCTGGGACCCGTCCGACGGGCGGCTGCTGCACACCCTCACCGGACACACCCGCCGCGTCTGGTCCGCGGCGTTCAGCCCGGACGGCTCCCTGCTCGCCACCGCGGGCGACGACGGCGCCGTCATCCTGTGGGACGTCACCGACCGCACCGCCCCCGCGCGCCGCGCCACCCTCCTCGGCCTGGCCGAGGGCTGGGCCGCCCTGGCCCCCGACGGACGCTACAAGTGGGAGGGCAACGCCACCGCCGAGTTCTGGTACGCCGTGGGCCTGTGCCGCTTCGAGCCGGGCGAGCTCGACGCCTACCTCCCCGAGGTCCGCCGCCTCCCCCTCGACGCCCCGTTCTAGGGGGCGGCGCGGCCGGTGAGCGAGGCCCAGAGCGCGTCGACCTGGGTCTTCAGGTCGGCGAGGGTGCCGGAGTTGTCGATGACGTGGGTGGCGACGGCGCGGCGGTCGGCGCGGGACGCCTGCGCGGCCATGCGGGCGCGGGCGTCCTCCTCCGTCATGCCGCGGCGGGCGACGAGGCGGTCGAGCTGGACCTCCTCGGGCGCGTCCACGACGACGACCTCGTCGTACATGCCGGCCAGGCCGTTCTCCGCCAGGAGGGGGACGTCGTAGACGACGACCGCGTCCGCGGGGGCGGCGTCCATCAGCTCCTGCATCCGCTCCCCCACCAGCGGGTGGACGATCGCGTTCAGGGCGGCGAGCCGGTCCGGGTCGGCGAACACGATGCGGCCGACCTTCTCCCGGTCGAGGGCGCCGTCCGGGAGCAGCACGTCCTCGCCGAACTCCGCCACCACGGCGGCGAGACCCGGGGTGCCCGGCTCGACCACCTCGCGGGCGATCCTGTCGGCGTCGATGACGACCGCGCCGTGACCGCGGAGCCGCCTCGACACCTCGCTCTTGCCCGAACCGATCCCGCCGGTGAGTCCCACTTTCAGCACGGGACTCACCCTAGCGGCGCGGCGGGCGAGGGGTTCCGGCGGCTAGGCGGTCCCGGCGGGGACGAGTGTCTTGCGCATGTGGACGAGGGTGAGGTGCGCGGCGACGCGCTCCCGGTGCGTCTCGGAGTAGCCGAGCCGCCGGTACAGGCGCACGTTCGCCTCGCTGAGGTGGCCGGTGAACAGCACGCACGCGTCGGCGCGCCCGGCGATCTCGTCCTCCAGCTCCGTCATCAGGCGCCGCCCGAGGCCGCGGCGCTGCAGGTCGGGGGCCACGACGAGCCGCCCGACCAGGCACGTGCGGTCGCTGAACTGGGCGCGGACGGCGCCGACGAGGCGGCCGTCCATGACCGCCTTCAGGACCACGGCGTCCCCGGCCAGCACCTTGCGCAACTGCTCGGCCGACTCCACCAGCGGGGGGATGAACGGGTCGCCGTACAGCTGGGCCTCCGTGACGTAGGCGGCCCGCTGCACGGTCATCATCTCCCCCGCGTCCGCAGGGGCCGCCCGCTCGATCGCGACCGTCTCAGCGCTCATGCGCCGTCACCTCGCGGGCAGCCGCCCCCTCGCGCCCCCCGGTTCGCTTCACTCATGTCCCGACCCTAGGGGCAGGCGCCGCCCGCGTCCGCTCACCGGCCGATCCGGACGGTCACCGCGACCGGGTAGTGGTCGGAGGCGTCGGACTCGGGCACGTCGTAGTCGGTGACGAGCACGCCGTCCGACCCGAAGACCCAGTCGGTGCTGGTGCCGTCGGACCTGGTCGGGTACTGCTCGCCGCCGATCGCGGTGTTGCGCAGGTCGGTGCCGTCGGTCATCGCGGTCAGCTCCGGGCTGCCCGGGCCCGCGTTGAAGTCGCCGCCGATGATCGTGCGGGGCGCGCCGCCCCACGCCCGCAGCAGCGCCGCGATCTCCCGGGCCCGCTCGCCGCCCCGGTCGTCGCCGCCCTCCAGGTGCGTCGACCACACGTCCACCGTGGTCGGGCCGACGGCGAGCCGCGCCCACACGTAGCCGCGGATCTGCGACCAGTCGCCCTTCGGCATCCGGCCCGTCCCGGAGCTGCGCACCGGCAGCGACGTCAGGATCGCGTTGCCGAACTGGCCGTCGGCGGCGGGGCCCCAGATCAGCTTCATGCCGAGGCGCCGCGACAGCCACACGGCGACGTCGGTGGTGCCGGACAGCAGCGACCCGCGCCCGGCCTCCTGGAGCAGGACGACCTGCGCGCGCTGCCCCTCGATGACGCGGGCGACGCCCTCCGGGTCGAGGCGGCCGGACTGGTTGACCGCGTCGTGGATGTTGTAGCTGAGCACCCGCACCTGCCCCGCGGCGGGCGCCGCCGGGGCCTCGCCGTCCGGCGCGGCCACGGTGAACACGAGGGTGCCGGCCAGCAGCACCAGCGCGGCGGCGCCGGCGGTGAGGGCCCGCAGCGGGGCACGGGCCGGCAGCGGACCGCCGCGCGCCGCGGCGATCGCCGCGAGCGCGCCGAGCAGGATGCCGGCGAGGCCGGGCAGCAGGTTGTTCGGAACCGGCAGCGGCGAGACCGCGCTGACCTGGTACGGGATGAGGATCGCGGCGACGAGCAGGCCGCCGAGCGCGGCGCCGGCGTCCACCCGCCAGACGGGCCCGCCGGTCCCGGCGCGGCGCAGCGGCGCGCGGCACGCCACGGCGAGCAGCCACGCCGACAGCACCTGCCCGACGATCACGACGGGGACGACCTCGATGCCGGAGACCGCGTACGTCCCGGCGACGGCGCCCGCGCCGACGCCGAGGACCGTCCCGCCGAGCACGCACACGCCGCCCGGCACGGCCCGCACGGCGAGCCCGGAGGCCAGGAACGCCAGCGCGAGGCCCTGGCCGATCACGATCGCGACGTGCGCGCCGGTCAGCGACTGCCACCCCGACGAGGCCACGAACGCGGGGCTGGCGAGGACGAGGATCTGCAGCGCGAGGAACGGCCCGAACGCCGCGGCGCCGAGCGCGTCCCGCCAGGACACGCCGGGCGCGGTGACGGGTCCCGACGCCAGCTCGCGGTAGAGCGCGGCGGCGCCGACGCCGACGAACGCCAGGCAGGCCAGCCAGGGGCCGATGCCGTCGCGCCACACCGGGTCCCAGGTGGCGAAGCACATCCGCACGGCGCCGTCGATGGACAGGCCCGCGACGGTGGCGGTGGCGAAGCCGACCCCCGACAGGCCGCGGGCGCCCTCGTACAGCGCCGCGACGGCGATCATGCCGATGGCGGTGCCGGCGAACGCGAGCCAGGTGCGGGGGTCGAGCGCCTGGGCGAGGAGCCGGACGGCGAACAGCCCGCCGACGCCGGCGAGCAGCAGCCCGCGCGGGCCGGCAAAGCGGCGGATGAGCGGGGCGGCGAACCCGGCGAGGTAGACCGCGAGCACCGCGCCGGCGGCGGCCGCGGTCCCGGCCTCGTCGGCGAAGTGGTCGAGCTGCGGCAGCGAGAACCGCAGCGTCTGCGCGAGCACCGCGACGGTCACGGCGATCAGCGCGAGTCTGGCGGGGCCCTGCGGGACGATCGGGGGGCCGGCCGCGGCCGGGCCGCCGGTCCTGGTGCCTACGTCTGTGCTGGCCAATTGAACGACTGCTCCCGGGGGACGAGCGGACCTTCGGGACGTGCGAATGCTGCGGAGCGCCGCGGACCGGCGCGTGCCATCAGGGTCATGGTGGCGCAACCGCAGCACGGCCGGAGGCCGATCTCGAAAGATCGTTCTCCGGCCGTGTTCAGGGTCTCACCGGCCGCCGCGCGCGAGCCGCCGGGGCGGCCGCGCGCGGACGGCGCGTCGGCTGGGCGTCACTGCCCGCCGGAGAGCTTCTCCCGCAGTGCGGCGAGCGCCTCGTCGGTGGCCAGGGCGCCACCGCCGGACTCGCTCTCGCCGCCGCCGGAGTAGGAGGTCTCGCCGCCACCGCCGCCGCCGCCCGTGGGCTCGGCACCGGCCTCCGCCTCGGCCTTGCGGGCCTCCTCGATCTGCTTGCGGTGGGCGTCGAAGCGGGAGCGGGCCTCGGCGTACTGCCGCTCCCAGGTCTCACGCTGCTCGTCGAAGCCCTCGAGCCATTCGCCGGTGTCGGCGTCGAAGCCCTCGGGGTACTTGTAGTTCCCCTGGTCGTCGTACTCGGCCGGCATGCCGTACAGGGTCGGGTCGAAGTCCTCTTCCTCGATCCCCGCGGCGCCTTCGTTGGCCTGCTTGAGCGACAGGCTGATCCGGCGCCGGTCGAGGTCGATGTCGATGATCTTCACGAAGATCTCGTCGCCGACCTGGACGACCTGCTCGGGGATCTCCACGTGCCGCTCGGCCAGCTCGGAGATGTGCACCAGGCCCTCGATGCCCTCCTCGACGCGGACGAACGCGCCGAACGGCACCAGCTTGGTGACGCGGCCCGGGACGACCTGCCCGATCTGGTGGGTGCGGGCGAACTGCTGCCACGGGTCTTCCTGGGTCGCCTTGAGCGACAGGGAGACGCGCTCGCGCTCCATGTCGACGTCCAGGACCTCGACCGTGACCTCCTGGCCGACCTCGACGACCTCGGAGGGGTGGTCGATGTGCTTCCAGGACAGCTCGGAGACGTGCACCAGACCGTCGACGCCGCCGAGGTCGACGAACGCGCCGAAGTTGACGATCGAGGACACGACGCCCTTGCGGACCTGGCCCTTCTGCAGCGTGTTGAGGAAGGTCTGGCGGACCTCGCTCTGCGTCTGCTCCAGCCAGGCGCGGCGGGACAGGACCACGTTGTTGCGGTTCTTGTCCAGCTCGATGATCTTGGCCTCGAGCTCGCGCCCGACGTAGGGCTGAAGGTCGCGGACCCGGCGCATCTCGACCAGCGAGGCGGGCAGGAAGCCGCGCAGCCCGATGTCGAGGATGAGACCGCCCTTGACGACCTCGATGACCGTGCCGGTGACGATGCCGTCCTCGTCCTTGATCTTCTCGATCGTGCCCCAGGCGCGCTCGTACTGGGCGCGCTTCTTGGACAGGATCAGCCGGCCCTCCTTGTCCTCCTTCTGGAGGACGAGGGCCTCGACGTGGTCTCCGGTGGAGACGACCTCGTTCGGGTCGACGTCGTGCTTGATGGACAGCTCACGCGAGGGGATGACGCCCTCGGTCTTGTAGCCGATGTCGAGGAGGACCTCGTCACGATCGACCTTGACGACAGTGCCTTCGACAATGTCGCCGTCGTTGAAGTACTTGATGGTCTCATCGATCGCGGCGAGGAAGGCTTCCTCGGACCCGATGTCGTTGACCGCTACCTGCGGGGTGGTCGAGGTGGCCTCGGTGCTGCTCGTCATGTGTCGGCTGGCTCCGGTACGGACATGGAAGTCGTGATGGGCATGTGCGCGGAGGGCCGTTATCCGCCCTGCCGAAGACCGGAAGGGAACGCGGACAACCGCCGCGTCAGTGAACCGAACCGATGTCGCCGACCTGACCGAGCGCGAGCCTGCTCCGTCCGAAGCGCGCGCAGGCCCACAGCGCAGCGATCAGGATATGGGACCGAAGTCCCCGGGTCAATCCGGCTGGCGGCGCCGCGATCAGTACATCCGCGCGTAGGCCCGGTACTGCTTGGCGATCCGGTCCTCGGACGCCTTGGGAAACGTCACGGTGTTCGGGTCTCCGTCAGAGGTGTACCGCTCGCCGGGGTTCTTGTCCAGGTACTCCAGCCACGCCGTGGAGCAGTACTTGGTGCAGTCGTTCTCCTTGATCTTGCCCTCGGACCGCACCCGGTCGATGTTCCACCGGTCGAAGTCGGCGTCGAACGGCGAGAGCGACGGCCGCCACCCGGCCAGGAAGATCCCCTGGAAGGCGTAACGGCCGTCCTGCTTCTCGGCCCACGCCTTCTTCTTCGGGACGGCCCCGAACGGGTACGCGAACGTGGTCGCGTGCGTCCCGGTGAGCCGGACGATCCGGTCCTCCATGTCCCCGATCTCCTTGTGCACGCCCTTCTCGGACATGCCGGTCAGGCTCGGGTGGGACACGGTGTGGTTGCCGAGCTCGAACCCGTGCTGCCGGAGCCATCCGAGCCCCGCGGCGGCCCGCGTCTCGTCCATCCCGAACAGCTCCTTGTTCAGGTAGAACGTCGCGACCGGCCGGAACCCCGGGTTCTCCCGCGCGACCTGCTCGATGACCGCCACGGCCGTGTCGGGCGCCGGGTTGCCCTGCGGGTCGAGCCCGAAGTGCCCGGGCGTGCTGTCGTCGAACGTCAGCACCACGGGATGCTTGCCCGCCGGCACGTCGATCCGCCCGCTGACGAACTCCGCCGCCGTGATCGGGTAATAGCCGTCCTTGGCGAGCCCGGTCAGCTCGTCGTACAGCTCCTTGCTCGACCGGTCCAGCGACAGCTCGGGCTTCTTCATGATCCGGTGGTACATCAGCACCGGGATCTGCCCCAGCTCGTTGGCCTTGACCGCGACCGCCCCGGCCGCCGCCGCGGCGATGGGCGTGGACACCGCCACCGAAGGCGTCGCGCTCCCCGAGGCCCCCGGCGCCCCGGGCACCGGCGCAAGCCCGGCCTTGGCGGCTCTCGCGGTGGCCGTCGCCTCGGAAGCGGCCCCGGCCCGCCGGGCCACGTTCTCCTTGCGATGTTCCTTGCGCCCCCCGGGAAGCGTCAGCCCCAGGACAACGGCACAGACGACCACAACTCCAGCAATCTTGTGAAGGAGAGGCACAGTTCCCCCGCCGGTAGACCCGAACAGGACCAGGGGGACAGCGTACGACCCCCCGGACATCTACGGACACCCACCGACCTACCCGAATGATCCCCACGCACCACCCCCACCAGGCCCCACAGAGAATCAAGTCCGAAAACCCCCGGTAAAACCCACCCACCCCCGAAAAACAGCACCCCCGCCACAAAACCCACCCACCCCGCAACCCAACCACCACAAACCGGCACAAATAGCCCCACAAAAGGCACTCCCCCGCCCGATGGCCCAAACCGCCGCCCAGCCAAACCACACAACCCCGACAGATGGCGAAAGACCAAAGCCCGCGCCCACGGCACCCGACGACCTCACTGCCGACGACCCCGCAACCCAAGAAACCAACGGCGACAACGCACCCGCCACCTCATCAGCCAACCGAAGCGCCCCTCAGCCACCCCACCCGAGGAAGCGCACCCAAGCCGCACTCCGACCCCCGCAGAACGTCCATGCCGGGAAAGCCAGGCGCCCGCCTACCCCCCGCTCGGACCTGAAGCGAACCGAGACGACGCCAAAGATCACCCGCAACGTGGGCCCGCCGGGCCCGAGGGAGCAGGGCACGGCAAAAGCCAGCGCAACGACCTCAGCCCGCAACCGCAACCACGCAACAACCTCAATGGTTGCGATCGCGTCCGAAGGCAGGTCCGAGCGAAGCAAGGATCTGATCGCGCAGCGAGCCGCAAGGCGAGACGAAGCGATGCCAGCGATCGCCCGCAGTGCCCGACGACGGAGGGCCGCCAGGCCCGAAAGAGGAGAGCACTGCAAAAAACACAGCGCAACAACCCCAGCCACCGCCGCAACCACGCAACAGCCTCAATGGTTGCGATCGCGTCCGAAGGCAGGTTCAAGCGAAGCGAGAACCTGATCGCGCAGCGAGCCGCAAGGCGAGACGAAGCGATGCCAGCGATCGCCCGCAGTGCCCGACGACGGAGGGCCGCCAGGCCCGAAAGAGGAGAG